>DTSZ01000001.1:730480-909550 GCA_012965045.1 Candidatus Saccharibacteria bacterium
AAACAACTTATTCCAGAAAAAAGCGATGTGAGTTTTAAGATCGAACGTAAGGAACTATTAAATGCAACCAAGGTAGCAGCGCTGTTTGCCCGCGAAAGCGCCGGTAGTATTACGTTAGAAGTTTCTGAGGATGACAATTCAGTTAGTATTGCCTCGGTTGCTAGTCAAGTTGGCAATAATAACTCCACCCTATCAACCACCGTTAAAGGCTCTGGTAGTGTAACTTTAAATTCACGGTATTTGATCGACGCCCTTAACGCCATTAACGACCAAGAACTTACATTTCGATTTAGTGGAAGCACAAACCCCTGCATTTTAGAGCCAACCGGTGAAGAAAAACAAAACTATCTTCATGTCGTGATGCCTTTGCGTAGCTAGTTGAAGGTATGTAAGGTTCGTAAAGTGATAAGGTTGGGTTATGGCAAAAATTAATAGCTTTGAAGAAATTGAAGCAAGGACTTTATGAACTTTTTAAACTTTAGAAACCTGTAATCTTAATGATTAAATCAATAAGATTACAAAACTTTCGATGTTTTAATGACAAATCCTTTGACCTTGATCCAGGCGTAAATTTAATTGTTGGTAAAAATGGAATTGGTAAAACCACTGTTATTGAAGCAATTTACTGCGTATTAAACGGGGGTTCGTGGCGCGGTAAAGACGATAACCTTATTCAACACACAAAAGACTGGGCTCGAGTAGATCTTTTGCTTCGAGATAAATCAAAACTATCACTTACTCTCGACAATCGAACTGGACGACTTGTAAAAAAACAACTCATAAATAACGAACCAAAAAAAACCATGTCCTTAAAAACAGTCTTATTCGAACCAGAATTTATTCTTACATTCACTTCTCAACCAGATAAACGGCGTAACTGGCTTGATGATCTGATTGAGCGTACACATCCTAACTTTAAACAGATTAGAAACAATTACAAACGGGCGTTATCACAGCGTAACCGACTACTGAAACAACCGACATTTAGCAGTGATTCGATCTTTGTCTGGAATTTAAAATTAAGTGAATACGGAGCTCAGATTGCCCAGTATCGAGCGAGTATTATCGAGGATATCCAGGGCACTCTTAGCAGCGCTTATAACTCCGTTAGTGGCGGCACAGACACAGTAACAGCTTTATATCAAAACCAGTTTCCTGTTGAATCGTATTCTACTGCTCACCTACAAAAACTCGAAGATGCTATCGAAAAAGACAAAATTGTTGGCTTTACGACTAGCGGGCCTCATCGAGAAGACATTGTGTTCAAACTTAACAACGAACTAGTACTACAAACTGCTTCCCGGGGCGAAGTTCGCTCACTTGCCATGGCGCTTAAAAAAATTGAACTACAGTTATTAAAAGACGAGACAGTTATTGAATTATTTGACGATGCGTTTAGCGAGCTCGACTCTGTCAGGTCATCGCGCTTATTACAAAATGAACAGAATCAAACTATTGTTACAAGTGCTGAAACTAGAAAAATTGGCCACTCTATAAAATTGGTAGCCACGTGACATTATATTCGTAAATAGAAGCACCCCGTTGCTCGAAATAGGCCTCCACGGCGTTGATAGCCTCGGTTCTTTGTGAAGAGGAAATCGCAACTTCGAATCGATCACCGTTTTTATAATATGCTACATAATATAGAGGTAGTTGGTATTGCGTAGTCGACTCTTCAAACAGAGGCGCCTGTGAAGTTGACGTTAGTATAGTTTGCGATACTTCAGGCGTAAATGTTATGAATGAACCTTGTACATATAATGTATGAGTGTTTAGTGTTGATTCAATAAGTTCAAGATTTAAGATTTTTTCTTCGGGAATCCCCTCAAGATGATAAGTCAGCGAATCATCATCGGCTGGCATATGTCGCAATGTGCGTTTTTCAGAGTTTAATATATGCAAATCACCATCAGACAAGACATAGTTTCCTGGAAAAACATCACTTATTACTTCTGTGGTTCCATTTTCATCAAAAATAAATAGTTTTTCTGGATTGAGCTCTTCGAATCCAACATCTTGCGATAAGACTATGAAGTCGCTCCTATACCTTTCTACCTTCTGCTGTACGCTACCTTCGCTGTTTAAGTCGAGCTGCTTAAAGCCACTTTCATCGTACGAATATAATTTCCTTGAAACAGCAGAATCCAAGGTAAAAAAGCGGGCATCAGACTCAAAGAAAACTGGTTGATACGGCGTATCGATTGTAAATAATTGTTGTTCAGACTTTGCATTAACCGACCGACTAAATACTGCATATTCTTCACCATGAAGCTCGGAGACAACAGTTTTAGTATAAATGAATGCCTGTAAGTCATCTGACCAAACAGGCTTACCCATAGAGTCATTAATACTTAGATTTGATACAGGCGACATATTAGCACCTGATCCATCAACTATGTACCACAGTGGTTGACCCGTATCATCTTCACCAACAATAAAATTCGTATTGTAATAATTCGGCGAAGATAATTTAACAGCAATTTGATTATCACCCCAAACCATATCAACGGGCTTTGACCAGAATAAATTATTTGAAATTTTTGTTATATCACCATTAGCATTGAGGCTGTAAAATGCCCCAGCAGCATAAAACTTAATTTCACCATCTTTGGTGGATTTAAAGTCCGCCTCAGCGAATATTTGGCTATGAAGATATAGAGGTGTGGTCGAATTCCGAACACTAACTATTAAAAAAACTATCGCCACTATTAGCAATAGTGCGACAGAGCCCCAAATGATACCTCGTTTATTTTTAGAGAATAATTTATTCACCACTTCTCCTTTGTGCTTCTTCTAATACTGCTTGTAGATATGTCTCACCAGGGTCTGCTTTGCCGACGGGACTTGGGCAGTGAAGAGGATCTGTTTGGTAATGGCCCACCACGCCGATCAAGGCTTCAGGTTCGTTTACTAGTGGAATATCAAAGCGTCTACTCAGATCAACCACTGTATTTACAACCGAATCGAATTGTTCGGGGCTATTTAACAACTTCTCTTCATGTTTGCTGACGTCATTAGGAAATCCGTTTATACTCTCGATTTCTATGCCAATTGTTCTAGAGTTAACGCCACATGCGTGTGCAGTAAGTGTGTTTAAAGGCTCAACAAGCTTGTACATACCCCCTTCTTCGTCTGCATATAGCTGAACAGAACAACAGTTACCTGGCCGCCCCTCTATGCCCTGAACAAAGTCCGCAACGCTATTATGATTTCCGGCTGTCCAGTGTAAAACTATTGCTGTAGGATCTATTTCTGACCCCGAGAAAGATATAAAATCAATATAATTGGCTGTGCTTGATGAACAAGATCCAGAAGCGCCAGACAAGTCAACGTATTCAGTAGGCCCTAGCGGTGCATCCTGGTCGGCCCATGCATAATGCAGTATATCTCCGCTGTCTGGTGTTTTTATTGCAGCTTCAAGTTCTAAAAATGCCTCTGGCGATAAACCAGAAACTCGACCGGTATATTCTGGCGGAGTGCCATCTATAAAACCACGCCAATAATCAGGAGGGTTACTTCCACCTTGGTCATTTGTTCCCGTCCATGGGGCTGGCCCGGATTCAATAACTGCAGTAACAACGCTTTTATTAGTCCGAGGATTACTCACAAGAACTCTAGGGTGATTCTGGTAAAACGCAATATCTTCCTCTGGCCTGTCTACGCTCTGACTTTGGCCGCTCCAGGCCCAGTCGACGTATCTCCAGCGCATATTTATATACCATTGTTCTTCTTCGGGGACATTTGTGGGCAGAGCTCCAGCTCCACCACCACCGCTCCCACCGGTGCCGGCAAAACCATTTTGAGCTTCGAGCGGCACATTGGTGAGCTCATAGTGTCTCGATATGCTTCCACCATCGCCTTCAGGTCCACCTACTGGAAGATGTTGCTCCAGGCCAGTTCCACCACTGGTCGCCGGAAGTATGTGACCATCCAGCTCATCGCCAAGCCCGCCACCCGAAGAGCATGCTGCTGGACCGCTTTGCGTATCAATATATGGGGCGCCAACATCAAGTGCTCTTTTTTGTGCCTCTGACAAAGCAGCAGCTTTCGGTGAGTAGCCGTTGCTAAATAAGAAATTGAAGTTCAAGACAAAAACTAATAGTAAGATACTAATATTTTTAAAAACAATTTTCATGGTGTGTGCTCCGGCCCATCTGGGATGTTTAGGTCCACATGAAAGTGATCTCTGTGATTTGCGATGCAGTATGAATTGATCGGTGTGCCTTTCTCTTCTGCGTAATTTAAAATCGCTCTCGTTGTTCCATCCTGCCCGTCAATATGGCTTGAGGTAATAGGCACACCACTTGGCTTCGCTGTGGTCCCTCTGTCGCACCACCAAATATTATCAATTAAGCCGGTGTCTACAAATAGCTTGCCTAAATCTATTGTAGCTTGAGCGCTGAAGGAGGAGCTGTCATATGAAGCAGCCCATGGTGAGCCTTGAGCCAGTACATCAACAGCATGGCCCGTGTTGTGGGTGTTGTGCCCGGCTGCGTTCAAGTCACCTATATATAACTGAGAATTCGGGTAAGCCTCGTGGTAGGCCAGCCCGACGCTGTAAAGAACACAAATCAGCTCATATTGTCCGTATCTGCGGCTTTCATTTGAGTAGATAAAGTATTCATCATTTGGAGGTTCAGGCATTTTATAGTAGGTGAACCCACTCACTACACGAGTTTCTAATGAATCTTGGCTCGGACAGGTTAACCCCTCTAAGCCAACACCAGACCCAGCACTAGCTCCTGGGTTACTGCCGCTTGGAAGACCAATATCTTCACATGCGTTGTCGTCGGCGCTGGAAAGACAGGACATTTCTTGAAGAGCTCCCATATCGCGCAAGTAAATACGAAGATTTTGGTGAAAGCGTTCACCAGGTAATTTATAACAATGGTCTTCTGGTGGGAATTTTTCTTTGTCTTGTCGGGGGTTATGCCACGGGTCCGAATAATCTCTGTAAAAAACACCAACACAAACGCCATCAGACTTAGTGTTAGTCAGTTCTCGTGACATTTCGTGCAGTATTCGGATAATCTCACAAATGTCTGAGGTGCGTGAGTTAATCTGACACATATTTATTTCTCTGCCATTAACTATTTTGCTATCCGCACCGATCTCTGCGGATGTCCACCCAGCATCTCGTGCTACTTGGCGTTTTTCTGCCTCTAAACTAGTGCGTTCATCGTTTTGCTTTTCTAATACATAGTTAGTCGTACCCTGGCAAAAATCAGCCTTTCTTTCATCTTCTGGGTGGCGCGCACCAACCGCAGAACTTGGTCTTACTGAGCCATCTTCTTCAATAATCATGCCGTAGCATTGTTCTGCAAATTCACTAGAATACTCGCGGTATTTATTATGGTCATCAAAAGTGTCTACTAAACTAGGGAAACAGCTTGGATTGTCTCTGAAGATATAATTGTCGTAAATGCAGGGGTCGTTATTAACTTCTTCAGATTGAGAATGTTCGATCTCTTCATCTGTCCATGCTACCCGGTACAAGCCATTATATTGTTGAGCGACGCTGGTTATGCCAGTTGTACCAGCATAGGCGGCACCAGAAAACGGCTTAATGATTTGGTCGGGCATAATTGCGGCAATGGCCCGGCCGCCATATTGAACAGGGTTTTCGCTGTAGTTGTTTCGAATAAGCAGCTGAGCGACTAATGATCGAGGTTCTTTTATGTCAAAAATTCGAGCAAAAAATGGTTTTTGGGCGTACTCATTTCGCTGCTCCTCAAGCGCGCGTCCGTTAATTTTGGCCTCATCAGCTTCGCTAATTTTAAGCGCGCCCTTTGAGTAGGCATCTTCGTTGTTTGATAAAAGTTTTCCTACATCAGCCACATCCCAATACCCTGGTCCAGCAATATCAAATGGAATCGGTTGGCCAATGTAGCCCCTGACTGCCATATCGATAATATTAGACAACAGCGGACCGGCTGCTGTTTCGATCAATGCCGAAATTACTCCACCATCAACGATATCAATAAAAAATCCAGCTGGACCATTTACAAAATCGCAGGTTGTTTGAAGCCCAGGTATATTGCTAATAAAGTTAGATATCGGGTCTGATGTAGCGTCGAGTCGCGGCACGGTGTCTTCGGCTTGCTGTATACCACCCTCTTCACCTAATTTGTCTTTTAGTTTTGCAGATGCTGTCCAGTTGACTTCTTTTTCTGGAATAGTAATGGTCTTTCCGTCCTCATCTTTTACGGTGTAGGACTCTTCTTTTAGGTTAAATTGCTCAGCGTCTATCGCCGCCTCTTGGAGGTCGATTCCGGGGTCACTGGCTTTAAACTGCGAGCCAAGCGACTCGCCCTTTGCTGCCATTCGCATTGATTGCAGCCACACTAAGTTAAAATGCGCTGAGTCAATTTGCGAACTTATGCCTTGGGCTAAGCAAAGTCCTCCTATTATTCCAACGCCCCCAGCCGCTAAAGCCGTCCGCCCAGAGCTTACTTTTTCTGACCCTATGCCATCCCCGCTATTAGCATTTTGACTGCCGGCTTCTATTTCTGGATTCAATTCACGAATGGTGCCATCACTGTCAGTGTATGTTGAAGTCAAACCAACCCTCGCATCAACACCGTCTGTGATAGCACTTTGTCGGCTTTCTCTGACTTTTTGGCGGAATTCTTCAAAGGAAAATTTATCGTCTAGACTAGAGCGAACATCTCCCAGCCAACGGTAATTAACTCCAGCACGTATGCGCAAACGCCGCTTACCCAGCACGCCTGCATTTTTTATATCTTGATTGACTACCCGAGTAGCGACGTCTATCGCTTTTCTACCATCTCTGGTTTGGAGGTCGGTCAACTCAAGTCTGCCAGTCTCAGTATTTAATGTAAGTCTGTCGCCAAATTCTTCACGGAATTCATTCACTGTTCGTGTATCGCTTGGATCTATACTGATAGCACCAAGACGATTATTTGCTCCTCTGCTGTAATCTAGTTCAATACCACGCGCCCCCATAATATCTGTAATTGCGTCGGCTTGTTTATTCCCTAAAATACTCAGTCGTCGATTTTCTGGATTATTTGGATTGCGCAAAAATCGATACATACGGGTAGCAGCTGAAACATCTTGATCTTCAACAAAGGGTGCGTGAAATTGGTCAAGTAGTTCTGCGAAGTGAACGAATTGTAGGGGTCCTTGAAGTATTGAGCCTAGTCCAAAAAGCCCACCAGCGATTAAAATTCCAACTAATCCGTGGCGACGTCTGTATAAAAAACCACGGGTTTCAGTTTTTGCATTTTTTAGCAGCTTGTTTTCTCGAACCAAACCGCCGCTGGTTTGAACAGACTGATCTTTAGGTTTTTTGTCGTTATTATTTAGGTGTTCGTATTGCGAAGCCGTATACGGTCCACTCGAGCCGTTGCCAGAAGCTCCATTGGTGTTTTTCTTCTCCATAGGACTTTGAGTCCCAGGCTGTTGGTTGAATGGACTAGGACGAATTCCACTGAAGTTTTCATCATTTTTTGTTTGTTCATTTGGCGAGCTCTGATTGGCAAAATCCTCTATTTCTTGCAGCTTATTTTCACCTCCAGAATTTGCGTAGTTCTCAATATGCCCTATGCCTTTGTCGAGGGGGTTTTGTGCTGATGGCTGATTAAATATATCCTCAAGTCCATTTGCCGAAAGATCTTTGCGTTTCTTCGGATCTTTGAGGTTACCGCCAGCCACTAGAAGACTCCTGGGTTAGCGCCTCCACCAGGCGTATCGGTTGGTTTGTTTGCTTGTTCTTGCTGGATGCCAGACGGAGCGAGCGGGGTTTGGGGAACTTCTGGAGCCTTTGGTTGTGTAGCTTGCTGCTGTCGGCGCAGTTCGGCACCTTCGGCAAGTTCTTGAGCTTGCTTCATCTGCTTAATCTGTTCAGGATTGGTGCTAATAAGTTCAGTCTCTGTTGGGCTGGCGTCAATTTTAATGTGAATGTGGTTTTGGCCGGCAAAAAACAAGCCTTGTCCAACCGGGAAGTTGGTTAGGCGCTTAGTTTCCTCAGAGGTGAGCTTAAAGGTGTTGCTGACAATTTCTACGGCTGATGGAGCTTGTTTAAGAAGGATTTGCATCGACGAGTTGCTAACCACTGCCCGACCCATTTTGTTACTCAAAAAGTCTTCGACATCTTGGCTGATAGTAGTGAGGCCAAGGTAATATTTACGGGCTCGTTTTGCCAAGCTAAATAAGAAGTTGGCGCTGTCTTTATATTTCATTAACTGCCAAGCTTCATCAACAATTAACATGCGCTTTCGCTGGTCAGAGCGGACTTTGTTCCATATATAACTCAACACAATATACATGGCGACTGGCCGCAGCTCGTCTTCGAGGTCACGGATATTGAACACCACAAATTTATTGTTGATATCGACATTGGATTGCTGGCTAAAAATACCAGCAAAGGTGCCTGTTGTGTATTTACGTAGTAATTGGGCTAGTTGAGGACCAGTACCGCCGGTATTGAGCAGTGTGTTGTAGAGGTCAATTATGGTTGGCGGTGTCGAATTATGAGTAAGCGGGTCGTTGGTGATTCCAGCCTTGTGGTAGGTCTCAATCAAGGCTTGGTCTAGATCGGCTTCTGCTGCGGCACCAATGTTGCCACCCATCATCAGCCGCAGTAGGCCATGCAATGTCACCAGGTTTGAACGCAGGGCATTGTCGGCTTCTTCAGAGTCGACAACTTGCGGCAAATCAAACGGATTAATGTGAGTTTTCGAATTAAGGCTGAGTCGAACGTAGCTGCCGCCAACTGCTTCGGCTAATTTGTGATATTCGTTTTCGGGGTCAATAATTATTATTTCGGTACCAAGCATTAGGTTGCGTAGGGCCTCGAGCTTAACAGTAAACGACTTACCTGCACCGGACTTTGCAAATACCACCATGTTAGCGTTTTCTAGGCTAAAGCGATCAAAAATAACCAGGCCGTTATTGTGCATATTGATACCGTATAAAATGCCATTTTCTTGAGACAGGTCGGCTGATGTAAATGGGAAACTGGTAGAAATTGCTCCAGTATTCATGTTCCGACGGACCGATAATTGGTCTAGGCCTTGTGGGATCGTAGAGTTAAAGGCTTGCTCTTGCTGAACGGTAGCAGGTTTTGAGTACACTAGCTGCTGGCCAAGCACGCTTTCTACCTTATGCTGAACGTAGTTAAGCTCATCTAGGCTGTCGGCGTAGATCGTAAAGTACAGACTAAATCTAAAAAATCGCTCTTCACCTACTTGAAGTTTGTCTCGCAGTTCCTCGGCGTCGGTAATAGACGCTTGCAGGCCTGGGTCACGAACTTTGCCTTTTTCGGCATTAATCATAAGACTGGCTTCGAGTTGACCAACTTTTTTGCGAAGGTTTTCTAATACCACTTGACTGTCGACTGGGTTAATATACATCGACAAATCCATTACTTCGTCCATGTTGATAATGGGCGAAAGCCAGCCGGTGTAGATCTGCCGAGGATAGCCGTAGACATAAAAACTTCTTGCGTAACGGGTGCCTATTCGAAAGTAAGTTGATTCGTATTCAAGACTACTTGGAGCAATAAAGTCTCGAAGCGCCGACACGCCTTGCTGGAAACTAGCCTGCACCTCTTGTTGCTCGCGTAGCTGTTGCTGTTGAGCCAGCGTCATTGGGTCTTGTTGGTTTTTTTTGCCGAATAATGCCATTAGAACAGATTCTCCTTTAAGTCAGGTCGTGGTGCATCGCCTTCGCCGCGGGTAATGTATGGCTGTTCAACGCCGCTCGAACTACTGAGTGGTTGGGTTGTAGCTGTGTCGGGGTTGTAGACATCGTAGTAGAGCTCAATAAGCTCCTGAGTGTTGAGTGGTATTGCCTGTACGCCCATTTGATTCATTGACTCAAGCACAGCTTGGACGCGGTTTTTTAGCTCGGTTTTAGCTTTAATTAAATCCTCTTCGTTAATGGTGATAGTTGGAGTTTTACGGTTAAAGACAGCTGTAAACTTGCCAGCTTTGTTAGTTATATTTTGATGAGCAGTTGGCTCAAACGGAACAATCACAAAAAATTGCTTATCCATAATATTAGCTGTTTGCGAAAGGTATTCGATGTAGGCTAAGTAGTCTTCCATAAGTAGGCCAAGCAAAATATTGTCTTGGTTTTCGCGCAGCGTATTGAGTTTGTTTAGGTAATTTCTCAAATCAACTTTGCGTGAGCGCATAGTAATTTGAACTTGAAAATACAATGAATTTAAAAAACCTTGGTAGGCCGATTCCACGCCGCCTCGTTCTTGCGGACTCATAAGGTCAAAGTTAATGCTTTGAGCTAATACAACCGCTCGGTAGCTTCCATCTTTCATAATGACAATACCATCGCGAATTTCAGCAATTTGCAGACTGTTTTGGGTGCTGTTTGGATTGGTTGGCTTAGGTTGTTCGTGGGTTGTTTGTGGCTGCTGATTTTGAGGAGCTGGTTGCTGCTGGATTTGAGGCTGCTGAAATGCCTGCTGCGGCTGAGGGATTGGTTGTTGCTGGCCTAGGTTTTGCGCAGGGACTGGTTGTGGTTGAGTAACAGGATTATTTTCCGGTGTAAAAACCGGCTGCGCTGGTTGTGCTGCCTGTTGATTTTCTTGAGGATTCATTTGCGTAAAAAACCGCCCACCTGTTTAGAAACTGTTCTCTTCCCTTACCTCTGTATTGTAAGGCAAAAGCTATGCTTATTCCAGTGGTTAGTGCTGTATATTTAGCTCGTTGGAGTCAGTGCTGTGCTCGATTTCCATTTCTTGAGCTCGAGCGGCAATGGAACTGACAGATAGTTCTTGATTTTGCTCCAGCTCTTTTATTCGCTGCTGTAGTGCTTTGTCGTCTTGGGTCGGCTGGACTGGTTCGACCTGCTCACTAGTTGTTTGATATGGGTTTACATAGTTCTGACTGCCTAAAGTCGAAGAGCCTTGATCAGCAACCGCACTGGCCTGATTGCGTAAGCGTTCGATTAATTCGTCTCGAGCGGTTTGTTCGCTTTGAGTTGTTTGTTGGTTAAACGCCTGGGCTACTGGGTTGGTGGCGTCGTCATAGATGTCGTCATTTGTAACGTCTTCCGGCGCCTGATCATAGACTGTTGTGACTTCACTCGGTTTTATTAGACGATCGTCGTCGGCTAAACCTGCACCCAGTGGCTCTTGCAGGTCGGCTCGTTTAGTTGCCCAACCACGAGTGTCGACAATTTGGGCTAATTGTTTTAGTTGGCTACGAACTTGGTCTTGGCTGCGGCCATCGCCCAAGTGAGTTTCGATCTTTTTTGGAACTTTAATGGTTACTTGCTCGACTATGCCGTCGCGCGACCACAGTCGTTTACGCGGCCTAAACCAAAAATTTAAATAGGCAATCACCTTGTTTTCTACTGGTTGATCTTTTGGTCGGTATACCCCAATCAAACCACAAACAAAAATTACTGGAAACAACGGTATGGCTGCAAAAAAGCTGACAGTGGCTACTAACTGAAACGCCACGAATATAGCAATTATAGTTACGATCAAAAAAACAAATTGCTTAAACGTAAACGGCCCAAGTAGCTTGTCCTCTGCCTCAACATCCTGTGGAACTTTGTAGTAGCCCATGTTTTTAGTTTAGCAAAACTATTTCTTATTTCCTTTTTCAGCTTCTTCTACTAATCGTCTGACTCTTTCAGGTGTTAACTTCTCTGCCGTTAGTGTGCTTGAATTTCCATTAGGAACAAATATTTTACTTGGTTCTGCTTTCGTCTCTTCGCTTGGCGGCGGTGCCGGATGCGGTGAAGGTGGAGGGGTTGGAGGTGGGGTCTGCGGAACAGCGGGAGGGCTGGGACCTGTTTTTAGAGTCGATGCAAGCCCGTAAGCCCTTTCTCGTGCGGAATTAATAGGATGGTCTGCCTGATCATTAGGGCCGGAGTTGAGCACACTATGTGCAAGCTCTCGCACATCAGCGTTTGGTGAATTTAGACCGTAACCGAGTTGCGTTGTAGCCCTGGCAACTTTTTCATCATCTCCAGAAAGCAAGTCGTTGAGTATCAATTGTTTCGTCTCTGGAAGATTAGCAGTAGATTGGTGCATTGCAGCAAACTGTTCTCCTCTAAGGCTGTGAATCTGTTTAGCCAATTCATTGTTGTTGACTTTATATGTTCCGTCTTGTTGTTTTTCCATTGCGGCAACATGGTACTGGCCAGTTTGCATTGCTTGGCTTTTGAGACGGTTAACATGCGCTTCTCGCTGATCTTTTTTAAGTCCCTTTAGAGATCCAGCAGATTGAAGCACTTTTTCATCGAGCCAACCATTTTGAGCTGCGGCAAATTGTGCCGCCTGAATCGATCGGGTAGATGTAGCGTGATCACCAACACCTCTAGCTGTATCAATTAATTCGTCTTTACTTAAATTACTGAGAGTTTTGGTTTCTTCGGCAATGCCAGCCGCGTCGATGTTGCGTCGTTGGTACTTACTGTTACCTATTTGTGCAGCTCTGCGCGCAAAACGGTTATTGCCAGTTTTGTTCACACCAAGTGCTGTTTCGTTTCGATATCTTTCGCGTTTCTTCTTCGCAAAACCACCACCGATGCCGGCTCCACGCTTACTTAAGCCACTTGCGAAGTTGCCAGCCATACCCATAGCTTGACCGGCGAACTTAAAGGTAAATGGAATCATAAAATACGGCGCAATCACAGCTATCAAGCCAATTAATTGGAATATTGCAGAGGCCGTGCTTTCGGATTGACCGAAATTGGCAATGAGGTGAGTAAATTCGTTACCGATTGCAGCAAATGTTTCGATAGGATTAATAGTAGAACCGAGCGTGCGTGCGCCTGCCCCTAAGATGCCGCCCATAAAATCACCAACGGTTATTAGCCCGACTATTAAGGGGTACATAAACCCAAGCTTTAAGAATGTACTAAACCACTGCTGGGCGTAGCGCTGCGTGTTTGGAAGAATCCAGGCCACCATAGCAATTGGTGAAATAAGAACTAAGAACACCAACAGAACTTGTCTGAGCCCAAGCGTAAACAATACCCCTAAAAGACCGAGCAGCGCAGCGCTCAAAATAGGCAAAGCAAAGAATAATATGACACCAGCTACAGCACCAACCGCAATAACTACGGTTCCTGCGTTAGCCCAAAAGCCAGAGACTGACAAATCAAGGCTGAATGACCGGCCACCATCCATTGGTGACAAAATAAGACCACGCACACCAGCACCAAGTACGTTCATAAGATCTGAAAATATAACACATAAGAAATAACTGAGCTGAACCAATATTATAGCTACAACAAGCCGAGGCAGCATTTTTTTAACTGTGTAGGCGTCGAGGTTTATCGATAAAGACTGTGCAAAAATAACTACAAATAGCGCAATGACAAACAATATGTTGGCGATGTTTCTAAACCGTGACCAGCTGTCTCGTATTAACGTAGCGCTGCCATCGTCTTGATTAAGAGTGACTACACTGGATTCAGATTCATCTCCTGTAGAGGCGTTAAAGCGTACCGTTTCGGCATTCAGTGCGTTAAATTGCAGCATCGGTGCAATGAAGTTATTGAATAAACCTGAAAGACCTTCGTTTAAAAAGTTAAAAATTGGACACAATACCCAGGCCAAGACACCACCTTCCGATTCGCAGACGAGGAGATCAGCGTTTTCTGCGTCCAATTCTTCTTGATCATCTTCAATTGCATTCACACAATTGGCTACACGCTGGATCTTTACTTCTCTAGTATTGTTGTTGTCTAGGGCGGCAAGTAAACAATTTTCAAGCTGCTCCGATAGTGAGCTAACCTCGATTCCGGAATCTTCTATACAAAATTCAATATCAGAATTAGATATGTAACAGTCTACAAAAGCAAGCGCGGCGGTTGCGTCTTCTGCTGGAGTCTCGTCATCCGTAGGACCGGATTCCAGAAATTCTATTAGTACATTGCTTGAGGTAACATTTTCAAGAACCACTTCACCTATCTCTGGCGTTGCCGCTCCTATAGCTATATCTGGTTCCGCCACATTCATATAAAATGAGTAGCCAAGCCCGGCATTAGTAAATGCGTAAATACCATCAGTAGAGGTAGTTTCTGATAAAGTCGCGTCCAGGCAGAACAGCCTCTCATCTGGCAGATCACCGCCATGCAGCCGTATTGCTACTATCTGATCATTATGCCCAAATAGGGGCTCGAAATCAGTATTTATATATGACCCACATTCACCATCTAGTGGAGCAATAATATATTCTGCATTCGCAGATTCTAATATGTCGGTTATAGCACTTACTTCTTTGCTAAACAGGGGTGCGGAAAATAATAAAAGAAAACTCACGATAAAGACAGTAATTTTTATTTTTCCACTCATTTACTCTTGATAATATCAAATCAAAACGTAAGCGTATAGAGCACGAGTTGAGGTCAACTCAACTAATTTACAATATTCATTTTCCATATCACAACCTAAAGGGTTCCAAGAATTAGAATAAATTGCCGAACATCCACAATGTATATAATCCATGCTGTTAGTTACGAACTAAAAACTGCAAACTGCGAAATACGATCTAGCCCTAAAAATTAAACTCGTTAATTTCGTCAGTAAATTGTACGCCACGCGACTGCATATAGTTGTAGGCGTAATTAGCTTGTTTAACAAATTCTTCCATATGACGTATGCCTTGACCAGACTGACCATAGCCTCCGACTCGAGCACCGTCCTTGTCGTCGTCACCACCCATTTGTTGCATGCGCGCAATCAATTCAGCTCGTTTGGTTGGGTCATTTAAGGCCACGTTCATGGTGTCGGCCTTACGCTTAAGGGTGTCGATAGCATTAATATTTCGTTGATTATTTGGCTGACGGATCATTTCGTTTAGGAACGCGTCATCGCCCAACCACCTAGAAACATATCGCCACGAACTGCCGGCCTCGCGCTCAGTTCCCGCATTACCAAAGTCTTCTAGGCTGGATTGACGAGCTCTAAAAATGGCTTCGCGTTCTTTAGTGTCAGAGATTTGATTAAGGTCTTTAGCGAACCATTTACCACCCAAGTCGGCAGAATCAGAATGGTCATAATCTAGTAGAACGTCAGGACTGGCAAAACCAAAGAATGGTCGGTGCCCTTGGCTTTTTACGCGGGCATGGTAGGCTTGCCACAATAGCTCTGCAGTACCCCTGTCGATCTCGCCGTCTTTGTACATTCTGCCAATTCCGTAGGTGTAGTTAATACCGCGGTCCAGCAAGAATCCTGTGTCCTGCAGGGCTGCGTCCAAAGTGGAATACAGCATAGGTGTACTTTTGGTAATATTTTTAATCTCATGCTCAAATGGTTTAGCCGATTTAATGTGGTCATTTTTCCAGTTGGCGTAGCTAGCCAAGCTCTTAAATGGTTTGTCACCCCAGTACAGGCGACGTAGGTTCATTGGGTGAGTTGCGCTAACTACGCCCTGCATACGTTGCGTACCAGCGTTAAACACGTGCGCCGACTTCCAGCTTGGTCGTAGGAATCGTCGACTTATTGGTAGTGCTCTACCAGCTTTGTCGTAGACCTGCATTTGTCGCTCGGCTTTGCTGTAGTTAATATTACTCTTCCAGCTAAGTGGGTTGTTGGCGTCGCCTTGAGCAGCAGATCTGGATCGGGCTGTAAGATTAGTGATCGAGTTAGTGAAGCCTTTAAACAGTCGGCCAGCAAACGAAAACAAGATTGGTATTGCGAAAAGCACAATCAGCCCAATTGCTGAACCGATCAACATATTTACTTCACTTTGGCCGGTTCCAAGTGCTAAATAGCTAAGGAGCGACCCCGCCCCAAAGACCATAGCAATGAGCGGATAAATTACAATTAGTTTACCGAGGTTGTCGAACCATTCTCTCATCCATTTTTCTGTAGCCGGGAATAAGCCAAGAATGAAGGCAATTGGCGCTAAAACGATTAATACCACAATAATTAACTGACGCAGTACAAGCGCCAAGAAAACACCCAAGATACTTATTAATAATCCGAATATAAAGAACACCACCACTCCCGGGACAAACCAGGTGTAGAAGAAAGCGCCCATGATTGCCAAAATTACTCCCAAGCCTGCACCAACGGTTTTATCAACACTGTTAAGGCTTAGAAAGTCTGCGCTGGACGGTAGGGCGTTAGCTACGCTGCCGCTGCCATAAACTGGGATATCTTGCAGCGCTCCGTTACGCACACTGTTAAAAATAGTGGCAATACCTTCTGCGGCTACATTCCCCATATCAACCATAATTGCTGCGATAAAATAACTAACCTGAATCATGATTGTTATGACGACCAGTCGCGGAACAGTTCTTTGAATACTATAGGTACCGCTTTGACTGACAACCATTAGATAAATAAGCCCAATGAATGCCACGGCTAGCAGCACGTTGGCAATGTTTCTGAATTGTTTCCAGGCATTGTAGATATACACACTGTTATTGCCGGTCGCTGGTGCAGTTAATAGTGAGTCTGTGTCGAGTATATCCAGAACTACATCTTGGATAGGCTCCACCACTTTGTCGATTGTAAAGTTAACAATTGGACACAAAATCCAACTCAAAATACCCACCTCTTGAATACAACGATCATCAAATGTGTCACTGACTTCGCTGCTGAACTGAGCGTCGATAACAAAAAAGCTAATGTAGTCATACAGGCGCTGAGTATTTGAATTGAAAGAGGTAAATTCGGCTAAGTCTGCCCCTTGATCCAACGGCTGGCTGTGTGGCCGTTCGTCAGGTAGTTTAATGAACGACACAAAATTCCCGTTGCGGTGAATAAATAGCCTGTCATTGTCACAAACTGAATTGTTAGGAAAAATCCCTGCTTGATTACTTTCTGGCGACACAACAGGACAGTCACCGTTAGTTACAAGCTGGAAGTTTCTGCCTTGGGAGTCGACAACAGTTGTGTAGTCGTCATTGGTGTAGCGGTAGGGCGGGCTGTACGGAGCATAATTTTCACGTTCTACCAGTGCAGAATCCGCATTTGCCCCGCCAATAACTACAGCATTAACGCGTTCTACAATTTCTCCAGATTCGCTCGCAAAAAAGCTGGCAATCGGAAAGCCTTGGTTTGCTTTTAAGCCACGCAGGCTTGCTAATTGACCATCAACATACAGCACGCTTCCAGCGCTAGAACTACCGTTGATCCAAAAAAATGAGGCCGGTATATCACCTGGACATGCAAATTCTGTGTTGCCGTCCCCTTCTAAATCAGTCACATATCGATCTGCAGCGCTTATCCCGCCATCGCCCAGACAGACAAAGTTATTACCACTACTTGTATAGATGTTGCCTTGGCTATCGACAATATTTCTGTAGGGGTCCCCAGATGCCTCTTGGTACCTGTAAACTCCTTGGCCGCTCCCATCAAACCGGGCAGCATCAACAGGCGTAGCTAAAAATAGCTGCGCTATGAATGTCGCCAGCAGGATTGATAGAAGTTTATGCATTATTTATTTAACTCCCACCTGCTCCGGCAGCTTCTTCAAGGGCCTGGCCTTGTTGGTTTTGTTCAGATAAGTCTTGGAAATCTTCTGGACTGACCGCAGAATCGCCTGCGTCAAAATCTTCTCCTAGTTCTTCTTCTAGTTCTTCAGTATCCATTGGCGCACCAGCAGGAACGTCAGCTTCAAAGGTCGGTTGAGCTTGGTCTCCAGATTCGTCTCCAATAACCGCTAAGGATGCCGCTACAGCAAAAGCACACAAGGCGCTTACTAAGCGAACGTTACGAGTTGCGTCATGGGCTCGCTCAAAGCCAGCTTGGTCAAACGGTTTAAGAGCGTCTGGGTAGGCAACTTGCATTTTTTCTACTGCTGTTGCTTCGTCAGGGTTGCCTTCTAGTGGCTTTGGAGCGCGCGTTTGTGACACCTGGTCAGCTAAATGCTCTTTGCGCTTGGTGTCTTCAATTTTATTTTTGTGTCGCTCACTAACACCGGCCTGCCCGACCTTTATTAGACCGTACGAACCAGCAATAATAGCTAGAGTGTTTTCAAAGCCTCGGCTCAAATCCATTTCTGAAACCCTAAAGTATAGTTCAGTAGCAAGAGTAGCAACAGCAGCACCTACATGTGCAACTTTGTGATCTTTGCTCCACTTATATGATTCACCTTCTTTTTCAACACCTTCGTTTGGGAATAAAGGTGGAACCCCAACCTCATTCGGGTCTTTTCCAGCTTTAGTTTTTGCCTTTCGGCGCTTGTCATCTGCCTTCGATTCTGACTTAGGGTGCAAATCTCGGTAAGTGCTTGTAAACTTAAAGCCTTCTTCAAGGGCGTGGGCGGCTTGCTTGTCAAAAGCCTCGCGCATTTTCATCGCGGCCTGCTCTTCATAGCTGGCTTCTTTTATGGCAACTTCTTCTTCGGTGCCGTCTAGGTGCTCATTTGAGGTGTTAAATTCTTCTCGTGCTTTATGCCCTTTTGCTAATAAAACCTCGCTGCCAATTGTGGCGGCGTGTTTGGTGCATGTTTGCCAGTATGATTCGGCTTCTTCGTCCGTGAGTCTACCTGCGCTGCTTTGTACTGGATTCTCCACGTGCAGCAACTGTGCTTCACCGGCTCTTTGAGCAAGCGAATCTATTAGATCATATGAAAGTGCAAGAATTTTCTCACGTACTGTACCGGTGCTACCAACAAGATCGGCATATCGATTAAGTCGAATAGCGACATTTCTTGTAGTGCCGCCATCGTCGAATTCTATTGTGTTTAATTTTTTTATTGCACCTATTGGTAGTGAGTTGGGGTCAGCAACCAGCTCGTTTGCAACCTCTTGTAAAGCTTTAATTTCTTTGTCTAGTTGATCTTCAAAATTAGCAGCCGTAAAGTCATCTTTTTTTCGATCATAACTTGTAGATTGCCAAAAACCATCTTCAAACGGATTATTGCGCTCCCACTCTTTGCGGCCTTTTACTTTTTTCTTTTCCGCTTCTTCAGCTTGTACTTCTGCCGCGCTCTTACCCGCCCCAGTGCCGCTACCGGTTGATTTTGCCCGTGCTGCATCTGCTGCCGCCCGTGCTTGGTCTGCCTTTGCCCGTGCGTCGGCGTCGGCTTCGGCTTTTCTAGCATCAGCTTCGGCTCGTGCTTTTTCAGCATCAGCATTAGCTCTTACAACATCAGCAGTGGTTGCTTGAGCTCCTCCAACTAGATCTTTAAGCATGTCAAATGCACTCTGTGTTGCTTCTGCTTGGCCCTCTGCCCGAGCTGCTCTTTCTATTGCTTCAACCTCTGCTGGCGTAAATGTATGACCTTGTTCAACTACTCCGTCTTGTGCAGCTACAACATGATTGTCGCTATTAGATTCGCCATTAGACTCTGGGATTTGAGGGATACTTTCGCCATCCGCCATGTTTATTCACCTCGTAACACTTAATTTTCGTAATTATAGTACAATAATTTTTATTTATTTGCAAGGATATGTTGAGTTGTTTTTGTTGCTGGCGTAGTGTACTCTGACCTCAAGGAACAATGCAAGTGAAAAAACAAATATTTACATTACTCGTTGGACTCGCACTACCAATCGTGTTCTTTTGGCCTGTTTCAGCACAAAGCTCGGTAACAATTTATGACTATGAAGAGCCGGACCCCGTATACACCGCCACTAATATACGGAAAAGACTCTGTGGCAGTAGCGGCTGTGGTGGTGAAGAGCGCTATTTATTCATCGAAAGGGATGGCGCGGAATATATTTTTCGGTCGTCTTCTAACCAAGAAATTATTGTAGAAAACATATGTTCACAGGTTGGACTAGTTGTCAGTACAAATACCTATCAGAGTATCGAGGATAGTAACGTTTTTAGAGAAAGATTTAATATCAATCAAACTTCTAATCCCATATGCCCAAGCCCTGGAGACTCAGGCCAAAGCACGCCAACTATTCCGGACGACGAACCTGCTCCAAGTCCAGCAGAAGAGCCGAGTACTGAGGAAACAGCCACTACTGACCCAGAGCCAGCCACACGCCAAGGTCCTGATGCTGTACAGGACTCAACCAGTATCGATGCAACGCCGTGTGAAGATAACGAGGTTTTTATAAGTATAGGTGTTGGCGATGATCCGGCTATTCGCGAAGTTGAAGGCGGTTATTGTATTCTTTCTGACGCAGATTCTGGCCTGGCTGGAAACCCAATAATTGTTTATTTAAAAGGGATCATTAGGTTTTTAGCGGTTGGTGTTGGTCTAGTGGTAACCACCGCTATTGTAGTGGCCGGGATCCAGTATTCTTCGTCGAGGGATAATCCGCAACTTATCCAGGCTGCTATGCAGCGGTTGACTAATGCTATTATAGCTTTGATAACATTTATTTTTATGGCGACAATACTTAATTTCTTAATACCAGGAGGACTGTTGTAGTGAAGAAGCTTTTCATTCCATTATTAGTAGCTTTGTTGGTTACTGTCTTTCCGTCCCCTATTAAAGTTAGTGCAGACCACGGTGCAGGGTCGTTGTGTACTGACGGAACGATTATTTTGGACGACAACACTACTTGTTCTGATCAAGGCAAAACTGCTACATCTGCTGCCGTACAAGCTGCATGTCACGATGCTGGCAGCTCGACCGCTGATGCTGGAGAAAGAGCTGGAGCTCGTTTTGCATGTATCCAAAATCAAACCACAGATGCTGATCAGCCTGAGAATCCAGTCGTTCCTGGAAGTTCGAGCGGCAATGCTTGTACGCTTGGCCAAAACAACTTTTTTGGTGTTCCGCCTTGGCACCGGTACCTCGACGGTCAGCTCGACGCTGATGGAAGTTGTTCGGTGAAGATAAATCAACTGACAGACATATGGAAAATAGTACTGGCCGTATTGCAAATCCTATTAAGAGTAGCCGCCTATGTAGCCACTGGATTTATGATTTATGCCGGCTTTAGATACATGACTTCTAATGGAAACCCAGAAAAAACTAAACAAGCACTGGGTTCTATTCGTCTCGCCGCTATTGGGTTAATTATAACTATTGCTTCAAGTTTAATTGTGAGCTTTATTGCGGGGAGGTTCTAGATGTTTAATATATTTGCACAAGGAATTTTGGGCAGTTGCGAGGATTTGAACCTACCTAATTGTGATGCAGCACGAAATGGTGGCGGCAACGGCGTTGAACAGCTGCTAAGCATTGTGTTTTTAGTCGCGGGTGGTGTTGCGACACTATACATAATTATCGGGGCTATTAAGTTTGCTTCTTCTAACGGCGACCCTAATAATCTTAAAGCTGCACGCGATACCATTTTGTATGCGGTTATCGGCTTAATTGTGTCGCTGTCTGCGTTTGGCATAGTTCGCTTTGTAGTTGGGAGCACCTAGGGACCTATCGTGAAAGTTTTACGTATTTTTTTAGCAGTAGTATTTATTTCGGCAGCAATGCCGTTAGCTGTTGTTGCAGTAGGGCCAGAACCAGATCCTGCTAATGATGATCAACTTATATTGGTTGAACCTTCTGGCGGTGCAATTGACAGCACCATACCGACTACTGGACCAGATGCCGAGAATATTTTGTGCCGCGAAGGCGTGCCTGTGGTTGGCGGTGAGACCTGCGAAGGAGTAGATAATACCAGTTCGACTAGCGGGCTACTCACCTTATTCGATAATTTAATGGGCGGCCTGACGCGTCTAGCGGCTGCAATTGCAGTCATAATCATAATTGTATCTGGCATTCGTTACGCGACGTCTGGTGGAGATCCACAAGGGGTTGCAAGCGCTCGGTCTGCCATAATATATGCATTAGTGGCATTAATAGTGGCGGTATCGACCGAAATTATTATAGACTTTGTATTAAGAAGGATAAGTTAAATGAATAGTTTAGTTCTAAAATTTTCATCAATCATGTTTATTGCCCTAGCAATTGGTTTCGTGTTTTTTGCGGGTTCTGTCCACGCGCAAACTGCTCGTGATGAGGTTTGCAAGGTTTCGCTCAGTGACCCAGGCGCAAGCTTTGATGTAGCAGCTGGTAAGTGTGTAGATAGCAACGGAAACTCACCAGAAGGGTTATTTGAAGGCCCGTTTAAGGCAATTACCAATACACTCATTTTTATAACAGGGGCAATCTCAATACTGATGCTTGTCATTGGCGGCTTACGCTATACGGTGTCTGGCGGTGACGCTAATGCTGTTAGCGGGGCGAAAAATACCATAATTTACGCCATTGTTGGTTTGATCATATCTATCTTTGCGTTCTCAATTGTTAACTTTATCTTAGGAAGGATATAAACATGACAAAAACAAAACAACTATTAACTGGGGTGCTAGTAGCCCTGGCATTGCTTTTTGTTGCTGCGGGGCTTTTGAGCGCTCCGGTAAGTGCACAAGATCCAAAAGCAGAGATCTGTGATTTAAATGATGAAAAAGATGACCAAGGTAACACGATTGTTAATTACACATATGATCCAGCTACCGGTGAATGTACAGCTCCTGCAGGACAAGGAAATGATATCGGTGACATCTTTAAAACTATTACAAACACCTTGTTGTTTTTAGTAGGTGCATTAGCGGTAATAATGTTAATTATTGGCGGCTTTAGGTATGTAGTTTCTGGCGGTGACGCCAATGCAGTGACTGGCGCGAAAAACACCATTCTCTACGCTATCGTTGGCATTGTTGTTGCCTTCTTGGCATTCGCTGCGGTAAACTTCGTAACAAACAGGCTATAAACAGATTAGTAGCCTTGATATATTTCAAATAAATGGTTAAACTAAAATCAAAATAATCACGTTAAGGAGAATAAACAGTGATCAGTTCAGTAAAAAATCTAGGCTATAAAGCAGCAGGAGCATTTACAGCGACTATTGGTGGCGTACTTGCAAATGGTTCTAAGGTGTTCGCTCAACAGGCTACCCCAGACCCATGTGACATTACTTCAGGCGGAATTCAAGGTGGCGCGGACTGTGCTGCTCCAGAAGGCGCTCGTGGTGACCTATTTGGTGACGGCGGTATCTTTAGCACTGTTTCAAACACACTTCTATTCTTAGTTGGTGCTATATCAGTCATTATGTTAATCATCGGCGGTATTCGCTATGTTGTTTCAGCAGGTGACCAAAACGCTGTAACTGGCGCAAAGAACACTATTCTTTACGCTATCGTCGGTATTATTGTCGCTTTCCTAGCTTTCGCAGCAGTTAACTTTGTTACAAACCAGCTCGAAACTAACTAGTCTACAGTTTAGATAGTTGAAAAAACTCCACTTTAATCGGTGGAGTTTTTAGTATCAAACGAAAAACCCACTCAGGTTGGAGTGGGTTTTTGAATTAGCGTATAGCTTGAGGGATTAGCTAATTTCGATTTTTCGTACAGTTTCTTGTTTTACTTTTTCGAAGCTTACAGTCAGAACACCGTCTTTAAGTTCTGCCTTAATACCTTCTTCTTTTACGCTCACTGGTAGAGTGATTGAGCGCGTGAATGCTCCCCAGTAACATTCCTGAACGTGGTAGTTTGGTTCGTCTTCTTTTACACCTGAGTGGCGTGTTCCTTGAATGCTCAGCGTGTTGTCAGTGATAGATACATCAAGGTCGCTGCGGTCGATACCTGCGATTGGGGCTTTTATCACTAATCGTTCTGGTGTTTCGTAAATATCAACAGCTAATTGACCTGGAACGGCATCTTCTTCGAGCCAGTCCTCTTGTTGTCCTGCTGGTTGCTGGTTGTCATCTTGATCGTCATCACCAAGAAAAGCTGCAGTTAGCTCGTCTTCAATAAGTAAATCGTCGTCTTGGCCTCTTCTAGCCATAAATTCTCCCTCCGAATTTGTTTGTAAAGTAGTTTGGTATTTTTAAGACGGCTTTTTATGTTGCTATGATTATAACCAAAGTAACACTAGAGGAGCAAGCTATGCATGTTGTCGAATTAGCTATTTCATTGATTGCGCCGCACACCTGCGTTAACTGTGGCTCATCTGAAGCGGTTCTGTGCGACGAGTGCTTGGTGGGTTTGAAAGATCCAGAAATTTCACGTTGCGTATATTGCAACACTCTAACCCAAGATAATAAAACCTGTGGTTCGTGCCGGCGCACCCACCCTTTGCAGCATATCTGGTCAACATCTAACTACTTAAAAGCCGAAACAGCAATTCAAGCCTACAAATTTGGACGAGTTCGTGAGTTGTATAAACCGATAGCGAGTGAAATGGCTATAATAATTCCCTATTCTGACTACGACTACATTGTAGCCGTGCCGACTGCCCCACGCCGAATTAGGGTTCGGGGCTATGATCAAGCAGAGCTATTAGCTAAACAAATTGCGGAGCTAACTAACACAAAAGCGCTCCAGCCCTTGTTTCATAGCGGTTCAAAGCGACAGCTCGGTTCTCGTCGTGACGCTCGCTTTATGCAAGCTCATCAAAGCTATCAGCTTAAGCGGGGTGTAGATCTTACAAACAGGCGGATTTTGCTGGTTGATGATGTTGTTACCACAGGAGCAACGCTGTCGGCATGCGCCCAGCGCTTAAAGTCCGCGGGTGCCCGGTCAGTAGATGGCCTTGTTTTTGCTCGACGCTCTAGGAAGTAATTAAATAAAAAACAGAAACAAATTCTGCGGCGGATGATTGATAAATGCAAAGGGGTTGATATAATCTGTTGAGCTGGACTTATCAAAGTGTTTAAATACACATTACGCGGAAGGGTGACCGAGTGGTTGATGGTACCGGTCTTGAAAACCGGCGTGCCCTCACGGGTACCGAGGGTTCGAATCCCTCCCCTTCCGCCACACTACTATTTAAGAAACGAAGTTTCTTTACAATTACTCAAACCAAGGAGCTAAGTCGACTGTTTGAGTAATTGAGAGGAAACAACACGATAAACAAAAGTAACCAAACAAGTTTGGTTACGACAGTTGGCAGTGATTGTTGACGAGGAGAGATACCCAAGAGGCTGAAGGGGACGGTTTGCTAAATCGTTAGGGGGAAGAAATTCCCCGCGGGAGTTCGAATCTCCCTCTCTCCGCCAGGCGAGTTTTGCTGACCATTTGGTCGGCAAAAGTCTTCTAGCAGAAGAAAGTGAGATTTGAACGGAGTTCGGCGAAATGACCAAGCGCACAGAAACTACCTCTTAGTTTCGAGCACTTGGGAATGGAGGAGCGATTGAGCAAAGCGAAAGAAAGCGATATCTCCCCTTTCGATCATATTTTGCAAAACTTCGAATACGTTTTGCTACACTTTAATCATGAAAAAACCTAAAAAACCGGCGTACGACTTTTTATCAAAAGAAGATAAAAAAATACTGATTGATAAAATCGTGGAGTTTTTTAAAAAGGAATACGACCTTGAGCTGGGTGTTATTGCCGCTGATGAAATTCTTGAAATTACTCACAAAGACATAGCATTAAATGCTTACAACCAATCATTAAAGATCACTCAACGGCAGATTGAGCAAAAACTTGAAGATCTTCAGATTGAGTTCGACCTACTACAAAAACGCGCTAGTTAATTTTTATTAACAAGGCTAACAACGGCGCTGGTTGCGATGGCTATACCACCAACAGCGGCCAGTTTGAGGAGGTTTTCCCCAAGCTCGTCGAAACTAAATACATCAAAGACAGCCAGGCTGGCTAAGATAGCGGTTGTTAATAAAATTATTGTGATTACGATTTTTATTGCTATATTCATACGCTAAAGTATACACCTAATAAGTGAGCTTGCTATACTGGGTGGTAGCTATGGCGAACAAACATCCAGTAATCAACCCAGTAACAGAGATAAACGACAACCGACCAGAGTATAGTTCTCAGCGACATGACCACGATGACATGTTGCTAAATTGGGAGGCGTCTGAGTATGTTATGCATCATAAAACTCCCCTGTGGTATGCAAGTTTAGCTGGCGCAGCCATTGCTTTAAGCGGCTTGCTGTATTGGATAACAGGCGATATTTTAACGGTGCTAGTTATCTTGCTAATGACAGCTGCGCTTGCGGTGTACGCCACTCGGCAGCCGCAAACACTCCGTTACTCGATGTCCGACAGCACTATCGTTGTTGGTCATAAAGAATTCCATTTTACAGACTTCAAGTCATTTTCGATTATTCACGACGGGTCGTTTTACAGCATAAATATGGTACCAACCAAACGATTCGCTCCCCCACTCAGCATTTATTTCGACGAAAAAGACGCTGACAAAATTATGGAAATTATGACTCGCCATCTACCTCATGTAGAAAAAGAGCCCGATCCAATCGACAAATTATCAAAATACCTTCGGTTTTAATTGTTGAATAAACTGTTTTAAGTGTGGTATGATTTCCCCTGTTCTGTCTCTGATGGCAGAAAGTACCTTGAGTAAGTTCTTGGCGTAATTTCCAAGAACAAGTTGAGTAGCTGATTGCAATCGTAAGATTAAAATCAGCTTAAAATGCGACCGTAACGATGCGCTTTTTGGTGCTTCGTTACTGGTCAATTTTGTTTGTTATTACTTCTTATAATTGAGCTCAATTACAAAAAGGAATAACAAACCGCACTCATAATGTTATTTCAAGATTTTTACACAGAGGAATTCCTTTAAAATTTTATGCAGATGACTGTTTAAAAATCATAAGAGGAGGAATGACGAACAGTTGAAGCTTTTACAATTATGTAAAACGGAAACTGTCAGTCCATTCCGATGAGTACCCGTAGCTCAGCTGGATAGAGCGTTGGTTTGCGGTACCAGAGGTCAGAGGTTCAAATCCTCTCGGGTACACCAAACTAAAAACAGTCACTTTTGTGGCTGTTTTTAGTTTCTTCTAACAGTAATTTATTTCTTTGATCTAGCATTTGCTACACTAAAATTATGCACCAAGCTATTATTCTGTTCGCTGGCTTCTTTGTAATTATCGCCTTGATAGCAGCGCCGAAACTCAAGCTAGGCACAGCGTTTCTGTTAATGGCCTCTATTAACTTGTGGCTGAGTGATGTAGCGGGTAATAGCGGACTGGGTGGTTCGCCCAAAAGTTTTGGCTCTTTTGCAATGGTTATTGCCTGGCTAGTGGTATTTTCTGGGGGATTTCTCGCGGTGCTTGCTTTTATTGATCGCGAGAATAATCAATACAAAGTATTCATGGCTCCACTATTAATCCTGACAGTTGTCAGTGCAATTTTTAGTGTTATTTAAAACCTAGTACTACATTCATCAGAAAATCTTCACCATACATTCTATTTTTTAACTTTGTAAGCTATACTTACATCAAAGCAACCAAAAATAAATATGACCCAAGAATTACATAACTATATAAAGTCACAACGCGATGCAGGTGTTGATGATTTGCAAATTAAAAAAGCTTTACTTGATGCAGGGTGGCGAATTGACTTAGTCGAGGCTGGTCTTGCGCCACCAAAAAAACAAGCTGAGACTATCCCAGCCCCTATCCAGCCGACTGTGCGCTCTAGTATGAAAACTATTCAGCCATCTGCCGCTTTCATTAAAGAGCAACAAACAGATACTCCACCAGATGAGCCAAAAGTTAGCAGCCCAAGTCCTATTCAGCCATTGACACAGCCCACTCAAACAAAAGAACCCGCAGCAACCCAAACAATGGCGACAGCTAGCGATACTTTGGCGACTGGATTGGCTGTTGCAGCTCCATCTACTGCAGGTGATGTGTACCCAGAGCCTGTTAAGGGTGTTCGTGCGGCTCAGTTTGTTGGTGGCACCAACGATGAGGTTACCGACAATGAGAGTGCTAATGGCGCTGACTACACTCACAATCCCCTACAGACCTTGCGGTATTCGTTCGTGTATTATTTCCAGAACTTTGCGTCACTATTAGTTTTGTCACTATTGGCCGGGGCATTTGTTTCGGGGGCAATATATCTCGCCGGCGTACTGTTTGACAACACCAGCAGAACGGACAGCGGCACACTGGAGTTCATTGTCGGGACCGGTGTTTTTATGGCTATTTTTTCTGCGGTGGTGGCTTTTATTGCGCCGTATGTGTACAAGGTTGTTGGTGGGGATAAGGGCTCACTCGGGATGGTGTTTAAGCCACAGGCCGGGGCTTGGGTTCGAGTATTCACCGCAACCTTCCTAGTAACCATAGTTTTTTATATCTTTTACTGGCTGCTGTTTTCAGTATTACTCGGTGATTTAAGCGGAGGCGGTTTACTCTTTTTAGTCCTAGCACTATTTTCTTTGGAGACTCAAGATATATTAATCCTGTATGGATCGTTCCTGTTGTGGTTTATGCTACAGGTGCGATTTTTAGGATTTATGTCTTTTGCAATGACCGAAGCACGCAGTTTTACTGAAGGACTACGCCTGACATTGTTTAACACCAAAAATGCATTCCTAGCGACTTTTGGAACAACAATCTTGTACGTATGGAGCTATGAACTTTTTAATTACATTAATTCGAAGTTCCCCGCGGACCAAAACTTCTTGTACCAATTGCAGCTTGATAATACGTATTTATATATAACAGCGTTAATTTTTATTATTACTATAACTTCTATGCCGCTCGTAATTGCCTATGCCTACCGCTACAGAGCGGCGCGAGCTGGCAGCAAAAATAACGATATTATCGTTACGGTAATTAATGTAGTATTGCTTGCGGCTTATCTAGGCTTTTTTGGCTACGATCTGTACAAGGTTGTTGAAACAAATAACGAAACTAAAGAACTATATGGTTTTGATGACAGCTACGAGTCAGACTATTCCGAACTTGAATCAGACGATGACTTTAACTCCAGCTATACCCTTGGCTACACAGAAACCGAATTACGAACCGATGGCGGTGTGATATCGGCCGCGCTTGAAAGCTATGCAGCAAACAACGGCGGCGTGTATCCAGACTTTCTTACCGACCTATTGCCAGACTATCTCGATCAAAATGAATTACGTACCAATATTTACAGTTTTATATACAGCCCGCTGAGTCCAGACGGTCGGGTTTGCTTCGACGAATGTCGAGACTACAGCCTGTCGGTTTATACAGACGACTTTGAATTACTCGAAATTAAGTAGTTCTTCCCTTCAAAAACAGTAGTAAAAAGCGTAGAATTAACACAAGCGACTTATGTGAGGCGCTTGTATTTCGTTGGATAAGCTGTTTAGGAGAACATGTCCAAACCAAAAACAAAGAAACATAACCACCCTGTGCGGCATTTTTTGACTGCAAAACTCCATGTGCAGCAATTCGCTGAACCGCTGTCAGTTCGAGAACGTATAGTTGGGGCCATTGCCCTTATTGTGGCAGTGAATGCCATTCTTGGTTACAGCGGTGTAGCTACAACTCAAAATGTCGGTGATACCCGAGCGGTTCCGGCCGGGTCATGTGGCCACGATATTGGCTGGGACTCCTCAACCAAAGCCGGTGGACTCCCGAGCCTAGACAGCACAAGTGGTGAAGCGGATTTCACGTTTGAAAACTCAGCCGTTCTCGACCCAACCACTAATGGAGCGCTTACCTGTGGTTCCTTCGATTTCCCTCCTGACAGTCAGCTCGACCCAGCAATTGCCGTGTCGTTTGCAGTGACACAAATTCCAGAAGTTGATGAAGCTGTTGATGAAGTGGAAGAGGAAGCGGAAGTCCAGGCTACGGATGATACCCTCCAGCCCCCAGTCGAAGACCCTATTGAGCAAAACTCAAATTTTACTTATGACCTGTCATTGTTAAGCCAGGAGGTAGCGGAAACTGCTGTTCACGTAGAACCGAGCGACGAACTGCCTGCCGACTCGCTGGCTCAACTAGAAATCAGTGGCGATAACGGCGAAAACTGGCAAGCAGTCTATGCGTTTACGTCTACTCAACAGTCAAACTTCACTAACTCGAACTATGTATATATTTCATTGCCGCCTTCGTACTTAGAAAATACTGAAAAATTGCAGGCCCGCGTTGTTGGTTTGTCTCGAGCCGATGCCAGCACTACCCTGCTGGTGGACAGTTTGTTTATGACATATGAAATCGGCCAACAAACGAACTTGAGCGTTGTTCAAATTGGCGAAAATGGCGACCCGCTTACTATCGATGAGCAGCTTGTTTCTACCTCTGACTCAATAGTATTCGAATTTACTACTCAAGCTCAGGATGACACTTTGGTTGATGGAGTTGGCTCTCAGTTGAACGGACTGTTTGGCCAAGACGATATTCAACCAAGCAACGTTGAGATAAAAACTCAGATCATCAACAGTAGCGGCGAAACGATTGAAGACGTTGAAACAAACATTAGCTACAAGCAAAAAGACACCGTAGGCCGAGATGTCTGGGAGGTTGAAGTAACTGCGCCAGCTCAATTTACTCCTGGAGAGCATACGGCTCACGTTAGCGTGAGCGATACCGATGGAGCAACCCAATCAATCGAACAAGACTTTTTGTGGGGCGTGCTGGCAATCAACACCGACAAATCAGCCTACACTATTGGCGACAATGCCCTGTTGCAGCTAGCGGTGCTAAACGATAATGGTGAACCAGTGTGTGATGCTGAAGTTACGGTTGGAGTGTATCTAAATGACACCCAGACTGACAGTCTGTCTACCAAGGACAACCGACTGACGGTGGCTGACAGCTGTAGTTTGTACGAGGATCATATTGAAGCTGACTACAGCGGTAAGACCCAATTTAGCCTACCAGGAACCTATGAACTCCGAGTTCAGGCAACTACCCGCACCGGTAGCTACAGCATTGTTGAGGTTATTGAGGTAAGCGACACTCAAGACTACAGCGTGCAGCGGACCGGTCCAACGCGTATTTACCCACCATTAACCTACCCAATGATCATTGAGGTAACAACGGCCGACGGGTTTAGCGGCACAGTGGTGGAACGAGTACCTCGTAGTTTTGAAATCGAGACTATTGATTTTGCGGAAAATTACAAATTAGTGTACACCGACGATCGCTATTCGTATATCGAATGGGACGTTACTATCGCCGCTGGTGAGTCAAAAAAGCTTGGCTATTCATTTGATGCACCAGACATTGCACCAGAATTCTTTTTAGCTGGCCCGCTTGAATTTAAATCAACTAGCGATGGCCAGCAGCCGCAACTTCTACATACCGAGCAGCGACAGTGGCAAATAGCTAGTGACGCCCTGGCGGACATTGCTATCTACCGCGAGGCTACGGGTGCTGATGTTATTGGCACCACCGTTACCAATATAGATTGGGATACAACTACCACTCAGGGTGCCCCCTATTCGCTTCAAGCCAACACAATCGATATTGATCTGGCTGATGCCGGACACTATTTCGTAACCTACACGCTGCCAACTCAAACCAGCAGCGGCAGCAACCGTTCAGAAATTCAATCCTGGCTTCGATTAAACGATTCAACTGACTTAGCCTACGGTCGTGGACAGGGTTATATCCGTCGTTCTGGTGGAGCGGATGAGGGCTATAATCACGGTGCGGCAATTATTGATGTGTCGGCTGGCGATGATATACGACTGCAAGCCCAGCGGACAGATGATAACTCTGCCACCGTTGAGCGACGGGCTAATAAGTCTGGCATTAACCTAGTTAAGTTGGATGATGATTGGGATTATTTGCGATCCCGACCAACCAGTGATCAAACCATTGGCAGTACCACCAGTTTTGAAACTGTCACTTTGGCTACAGACGACGAAATTGATTCAGCCTCATTCAGCCGCTCTGGTGGCACGATAACCATAGCTGAAGCCGGTCATTATTTAGTTACTTTCAACATCGGTGTTACACATACCGACGGCGGAATTCGTATTAACGACGAAGCGCGACTGACGCTTGATGGTACAGAAATAGACGGCACCCGTGTGAGCACCTATGTTCGTGGAACTAACAGCACAAATGATGGCATGTTAACTTGGACGGGAATCATTGAAACCACAGCTGCTAACCAAGATCTAGTGATGGAGATCCGGCGAGAGTCTGAAGTAAACCCAGCCACCCATAACACTAAAGCAGCCGAATCCGGTATTGCGATTGCTCGTCTGCCAGATGATGGCGACTACATTCGACTTGGTGAAACTGGTGGCGGCCAAGACCTAAGCACCTCGCGAACCAGCATAACGTGGGACGAAACACTTGAAGAAGACACCGACAGTTTTGATCACGACGCAACTAACACTGAGCGAATTAACATCGAAGCCAATGGTGATTATTTGTTCTTCCATTCACTGTATTCTGCGCGGCCAGAAGGCAACGCCAACCGTGAGGCTCAGTTTTTTGAGTGGCAAGCTAATGGGTTGAGTTTGTATGAATGGGGCTCTTCCGGGCAGTTTAACCGCGGTGATCAAGGGGCGTATGATGCTCGAACTGCCGGGTCATCAACGGGCTTTGTGGCCAATAGTCTGACCGACACCGACTACATTGAGTTAACCCAAATAAATGAAACAGCAAATGCGACATCGACCTACCAGGCCGACAGAATGGGCGTGCAAGCTGTTCAATTGCAAAGTCTTATTGCGCCAGGAACACCGATTATGTCCCAAACTCACTTTCGGTGGCGCGACGACACAACCGACTTAAATTCAAGCGGTGGATATTTAGCAGCCGAAGACTCGAATGCAATTTCTAGTATCGAAAAAAATACCAATTATCGGTTGCGTATTGCCGCAGCCAATACTGGCACCGGTGTTGATACAGTGGCCCGTAGCTATGAATTACAATTTGGAAGAATTACAAGTTCCGAGGCTACGTGTAGCGCTATTACGACCTGGACTGGCTTAAATGACAGTGCGACTGACGCTTTTGAAATAGCCGAAACGCCGTATATATCACCAGATGGAGAAGCTACCAATCCAGCCTTACTTGCTAATAGCGAAGCCTATACCTACGTGTTTGGAGAAGGTCGCGAGTCGGCCGACACCACCGGCACAATCGGCCCCCTAAATGCGGCAACCTACACCGAGCTAGAATACAGTATTGAAGCAACCGACGAAGCAATTCCGGCTAGCCAGTATTGTTTTAGGTTATTCGATGCAAATAACACCCAGGCTCTAACGAGCTACGTAACCTTCCCGACGGTCACGGTCGCAAGTGTTGCTGTTCCAGCTGGCTTGGGTGAGGCCGGCACCTTTACTAGTGCTGTCGATGGTGGTTGGACAACTGTTAATTTCATAGACAGCTATACAACTCCGGTGGTTGTCGGCAACAGCAACAGCCACAACGGACAAGCTGCATTAGTATTTGAAGCGCGGAACGTAACCAGCACTTCGGCCGACATGCGAGTGTGTGAGTCCGAGGGCTCATCCAGTAATGGGTGTGACACTCATGCTGCTGAAACAGTTGGCTATTTAGTGATCGACGCTGCAGAAACTGGAAACTACAGTGGGATCGAAGCTGGGACATTTAGTGTTAATGGAGACTTTACCACCACCACATCAAGCCCAACCTACGTCGACACCTACTCCACTGCCCCGTATGTATTTGCCAATGTAAATACCGTAAACGACACCGAAGTCCCGATTGAGGTGGTGGTCACAACGACATCTACCACTGGTTTCACGGCCGGTATTTGTGACCACAGCCAAACAAATTCTGATGCTTGTGACAATCATGGCAGCAATGAAACAGTTGGCTGGGTAGCAATTGACCCAAGCAATAGTCCATTTGATGTCACGAGCGACATCGGGCTGGTAAGTATAGGCAATAGTACCTGGACTAACGTGTCATTTACGAGCGGATTTGATGATGTGCCGTCGGTGATTGTAGAATCGCAGACTGATACCGGTGCGCAAAATGTAGAAATTAATGAAGCCCGCAGTGTGAGCGTTGCAGGTGCCGATGTGCGTTTTTGTGAGATCGACACTCTTGATAGTTGCGACACTCACTCTGCTGACGACGTTGCATGGGTGGCGATTGAGCAAGACACTTTTCATAACGTTGCTCTAAATCAAGACACCTACCGCTGGTATGCTAATGCAAACTCCACCACCCCTGGTGCGGCATTATCGAGTGAAAACACTGCTGCGTCTGGAGTGGCCGACGGCGGCATAGTTAGGTTGCGCATGGCTGTACAGGCTGGTACCGACATTGCGGTTAACGACATTGATTTCACTTTGCAGTACGGTGCCGGCGAAGATTGTAGTCTAATTGGTAGCTGGACAGATGTTGGCGGTTTGGGTAGCGGCAGCATTTGGCGTGGCTATAATAACGGCAGTCCAGCTGACGAAACAACTCTACCAACTTCACTGTTAAACGGCGGGGGCAATCAACTACAAACCTATGAAGAAGAAAACGATTCTGCAACTAACCCTACGGCAATAGCTACTGGTCAACGCGGTGAGTGGGACTGGGTGTTAGAAAATAACGGCGCTACTGAGTCGACCAACTATTGTTTTAGAATGGTCGGCAGCGGTGGCGACCCTATTCAATATAGCCGCTATGCTGAGCTAATTACGGAAGCTATCCCAAGCAGTTTTTATGTTGAGCGCGCTAATCAATGGACAACTGGGTCAACCAGTACTTGGCAGGATATTAATCTATCGAACGCTCCATACAACGTTCCGGCTAATTCGGCTGTAGAAATAACCATTATGAATGCAGATGCCAGCGATAGCTCCACGGCTGGTGTTCGGCAAAACGGCTCTAGTTTGAGTCGATTTACAAACTTACACGAAGCCGAGGGGGGTGGTTTCTTCGGAAGCCAGGGAAACGCGGTAATCACTATGCATGTACAAACGGATGCAACAGGAGTCATTGAGTATTACACCGATAATCCAGGTGAGACAACTTTTATGCTTGATGGCTACTGGGAGAGCGGTAGTTATGTTGAGGGTTGGAGCAACTTTACAGCAGGTGCAAGCAACACCTGGCAAGATGTTGATTTATCAGGGTTTCCTTACGACGTACCAGTGAATCGTGTAATAGAAATCGTAGGCCAGAACGGAGAGGATGGAGCTGAAAATCAAATTGGTGTTCGAAGAAACAACTCAAGCTTAAGTAGAATAGTCGATGTTCAAGAGGCAGAAAATCCAGCCGACAGCTTTACTACCGTTACTTTCTTTACTCAAGCTGATCAAAATAGTCTAATTGAGGTATTTGCTGAGGATAATTCGAATGTTAATTTTTACTATGCTGGTTATTGGGACATACCGCCAGGCTATTACAACGAACTCGCCACAACCATAACAAACCCAACAAGTGACAGCACATGGCAAGCTCGTGATTTAACTGCTCAAGGTATTGCCGACAATGCTGTTGTAGAGGTGATAGCAGCGAATGGGGACACTAATACAGAAAATGAATTTGGTTCAAGGACAAATGGTTCGGCGCTAAACCGTATTATAGATTTGGTAGAAGCAGAATCCGGTGGCTCTGAGCTGTGGCGCAATCATGTTCCCACCGATACAAGTGGAGGCATTCAGCTGTATCATGAGGATGTGAGTGACACGCCCGTTACTTTTCATATGACAGGTGTTTGGACACCAAATATTGAGCCTGACGACCCGGTTAATCTCGATCAACAAGAAACAGATACTACATCGATTCCACTTGGCAATTGGCTAGACACCACAACCGTAAAGTTTGAAGGTGATATTAGCGATGTGCACGATTATGAGGTATTAGAACTATGTATTGAGGCGCAATTACTCGGGGTTGACTTTACGGATGTCGAAACCGCCTGCTCCAGTGAATTTGCCTACAATGGCACGACTGTTACCGTCGATTTTAATATCGGCTTAGCCAGTGGCGACAACGAATATCATTGGCAAGCTGCAACCCGTGATTTGTATGGGGCGTATTCTAACTGGGTGAGCTTTGGCGCCAATGCTGAAAACGAACGCGATGTTGGCATCGACACTACTCCCCCAGTGCCCGGTATTGTGTATGACGGAACTGCAACAAGTATTGACGCCGACTTTAATGACGGAGCGCTGGATAGTTTAAGCGCCAATTGGGCTGGCTATAACGCAGGCGGTTCTGGGTTGGATCGCTATGAATTATCAATCGGTACATCACAAGGTGCAACAGACGTATTAACCTGGACAGATGTTGCTGCCGTAGAATCGTATACGGCCAATTCATTATCGCTACGAACCACTCAAACCTACTACGTCAATGTGCGGGCCTTTGATATTTTTGAGCGCAGTGGGCAAGCCAGCTCCGACGGCATGTATGTAGCGCCAACGCTTAGTTTTGCGGTGAGCCCAACTAACGTAACCTTCGACAGCTTAAATCCAAGCAATAGCTTTACCGACACCGAAACAGTTAGCCTCACTACCTCGACTAACGCCTATAATGGTTACAATATTCGTGCCTATACATTGGGCGTGTTGAACGCGGTTAGCAATCCCGACACTATTGGCTTCTTTAACGGCGGAACCTATGCTGCCCCCGACGGATGGTTGGCGAGTGATCGAGGCTGGGGCTATCATTCAGATGACTCGCTGGTTGATGGTGTGAACCGGTTTAATTCATCAACCTGTCTGGGTGGTAATCCGCAGCCATGTTTTGCCCCATTCAGCACCACAGCTCCGGGCGATATTATTGCTGACAACACCGGTCCGATAACAGCTACCCCAATTACCAACGAAATATTCACCATTACCCAGCGGGTGGGCGTTGATCAGTTCCAAGTTGCAGACGAATATCAAGGCACAGTTATCTACACTGTGACCCCGAGGTATTAATGAGTAAGCATTTATTAATTGCACTATTAGTTAGCTGGGGCGGACTGTTGCTGCTTTCTTTCACTGCCTCGGCACAGTCGCAGACAACACTGTCGCTAGCTCCGGCCATTACAGAAATTGCTCTACAGCCAGCCCAATCAGCACAAGCTACACTACGACTAACTAACCAAACCGATGATCAGCTGGTAATTAGCACCAGCAGCCAGTCGTTAATTCCAGACGACATGGTAATTGATTCATCGAAACGAACCCAATACGATGCCGCAGAGTGGATTAGCCTGGTGCAAGGTGATTACATTTTAGATCCGTTTGAAACTCGGGAAGTCAAAGTAGACATTGTGGTTCCCGACAATGCTGGCCCTGGCGGACATTACGCAACAATTCGTTTTAAGCCGGTTACGCCGCCGGCGGCTGACCAACAAATAAAAGTTGAGTCCGAAGTTGCCGCACTTTTGTTTATTAACGTTGCTGGAGATATTCAAGAAAATATTGAATTTTTGGACATCGACACCCCTGCGTACGCAACGCGCGGTCTGCTGCCGATTAGTTTTCGACTCGCTAATATTGGCAATACTCACAGTCTGGTTAAAAACACCCTAACCATAAAAAAGGGCGACAGCGTTGTATATGAAGAAGATATTAAGCCGCAAATTGTATTACCAAACACTATTCGTACTTTTGAGTCTGGCTGGGAGGCTGCCGGCTTTGGCAGCTACTCCGTGCAAGTGGTAACCCAATTTGGGTCTGACAACTCAGTCGTAAGCTCGTCTGGCGCCACAGTGTTTATCGGCCCGCCGTTGCTGCCGTTGGCTATTGGATCTGTCGTTGTGATCGTCCTTGTTAGTATTATCGTGACCAAAAGAACCCTCAGCAGCAAACATCGACCAAAAACTACGACATAAACATTGAAATTATGTCGAGCTTATGCTATAAATTCACTATAGTTTTAAACATCAAAAACTAATAGCTATTATAAAAAACAAACAAAGGGGAAGATTATTATGAATCTGACTGCTATACAAACTAAGCGGGCTGCATGGCGAGCTGCCATGACCGCAACTGTATTTGGCATGGTGCTGAGTACTGTTGCCCCAGCACTTGCGGTACCAACAGACGTATCGCTTGAGCTCGGCGATTCTCGGGTGGATGAAACAAGCACCTATGTACTTGATATGAGTACAGTAGACACTGGCACAAGCTTGCAGTGTATCGAAATTGACCTTGGCGCAAATGCCGACGGTTCTGGTGCAGTGAGTGGCCTCGATACATCAAGTTCTACTTTTGATGCGTCTGACATTGTTACCTTTGGTAGCTGGTCAGTCGACAACACAGCTAGCGCAGCTCACCAACTACGTATTACGAACGGCACTGGCGAGAACCCAAGTGCTACAGGTTCTATAACTTGGGGTGGTGTAACTAACGGCGATACAGCAGAAACAACCTACTACGCAGTTATGACAACCTATACTGACACTGGCTGTTCAACTGCTAACGAAACAACTACTGTTGCTTTCGTTTACACCAACGGCCAAGCCGTATCAGTAACGGTTGACCCAACACTGAGTTTTGACATTCAACCAGTTGCGTCGTCTACAGCTGTAGCTGGCACAACTACAACAGCTACAACTACTGATGGTACTGTACCGTTCGGGTCAGTAACCTCTTCATCAAACGGTGTGGCTGCTCATGACTTACAAGTGGCAACCAACGCGTCGTCTGGGTATAACGTCTACCTTAGATACACCCAAGCTCTAACTAATGGTAGCGGTGACACAATTGACGATCACACAGGAACCTATGCTTCTCCATCAGCCTTCCCGGCTGCTGGAACCGAAGCCTTTGGCTTCCACACTGACGACACCGACGTTGCCGGTTTTGGGGCAAGTAACTTTGCAGCCTTTAAAACCAGTAACGAAATCGTTATGAGCCGAACAACTGCAACACCAAGTGCAGAAACAAACACTGTTGCGTATCAAGTAGGTATTTCTAACACCACAGAAAGTGGTACCTACAACTCAACACTTATCTACACAGCTGTAGCTACCTACTAGTTATAGGTTAGATACCAAGCAAAAGCACCCAAATAGAACTGGGTGCTTTTTTGGTATTTGGGTGTTTGAAGTGTCCGTTATGTATAACCAAAGTGCTAACCACGGGTTTTAGTGTTAAAATGGTGTTAAATTTTAAACATAAGCCTGTCTTATGTATGACATAGGTGTTTATGTTGAAAATTTGGATATAAAAAGAAAATGATTAGAGAGAGGGAGAAAATTGCGTATGCAAAAAACCAACCAATTATCAATCAATGCGCTTAAGGCTGTTGCCTTAGCAACGAGTGTGGTGGGCTTGTTGTTCGGTGTGTTCACGCCTGTAGCGGCAGCTCCGAGTGATGTGTCGCTTGAGCTTGGCGATTCTAGAGTCGGTGAAACAAGTACATACATTATCGACATGTCAACGATCGATACCGGTACTAATCTAGAATGTATCGAAATCGATATGGGAACAAGTATCGACGGCACGGGTTCAATCAGTGGCCTTGATACCTCAAGTTCTACATTTGATGCAACTGACTTAGTTACCTTTGGTAGCTGGTCTGTCGGCAACACTGCCAGCGCCGACCACAAGCTTCGTATAACCAATGGTGTTGGTGAAGCTCCAAGCGCTTCTGGTTCTATTACCTGGGGCGGAGTTACAAACGGTGACACGGCTGAAACAGCCTACTACGCTGTTATGTCAACCTACACCGACGCAGCATGTTCGACTACTCACGAAACATTTACAGTGGCTTTCATTTACACTGATGGCCAAATTGTTTCTGCAACAGTCGACCCAACGCTAACCTTCGACATTCAACCAGTTGCTAGCTCACAAGCAGTTGCTGGTACTACTACAACAGTTTCAACAACTGATGGTTCAATACCATTTGGTTCAATTACTGCTGTAGCGAACGGCGTAGCAGCGCATGACCTGCAAATCACTACTAACGCGTCATCTGGATACAACGTCTACCTTCGCTACACTCAACAGCTTACGAGTGCGGCAAGTGACACGATTGACGACCACACAGGAACCTATGCTTCCCCAACATCCTTCCCGGCTGCTGGTACAGAAGCCTTTGGTTTCCACACTGATGACGGTGATATAGCTGGTTTTGGTGCAAGTAACTTTGCGGCTTTTAAAACTAGTAACGAAGTCGTAATGACAAACACTGTCGCTGCAACATCTGCAGAGACAAACCGAGTTGGCTACCAAATTGGTATAGCCACCACAACTGAGAGCGGTACGTATACGACCACTCTTATTTACACAGCAGTCCCGACGTACTAACGCTGACGTAACGGCGTAGTACGCCTGACAACAAAGGTGGGCAATTTGCAAACTTGCTTACGCTTAAGGTAAACTTAATATAAAATTAACAGAGGTAAATTTGCTTATGGTAACTACACTTCGTCGCTCGCTAGCTTTGCTTGGGCTAATCGCGGCAGTAACGCTCGTAGCGTTATTCAATCTATCATCAACAAGCGCACAAGACGCAGAACCAGGAAATGCGCTGAGTATTTCCCCGTTCAAATTCGAACTTGACGCCAATCCTGGCGATTCAATCGAACGCACAATTCGTGTAACTAACAATGCTGATGTGCAACAAGATATTTCAATCTTGGTTAAAAACTTCACTGCTGACGGTGAAGAAGGACAGGTTAATCTAACAGAAGACGCTACTTCGTACTCTATTGCAGAGTGGGTAACCGTCAACAAGTCTGAAAGTACAATTCCTGGCCGTACGTCAGAAACATACACGTTTACAATTGACGTTCCAGAAAACGCTGAACCAGGCGGACACTTTGGATCAGTCGTATTTGCAACTGACCCAGTAGAGGTTGAAGGTGATCAGAGTGGTGCCACAGTAAGTGGTGAAATCGCTGCCCTTCTGCTCGTACGAATCGATGGTGACATCGAAGAAGAAATTAGTGTTGCATCTTTCGAAGCTGGTGTCGTTACAACCGACGCTAACGACGATGAAGTATTCGACGAAAAATCTTCTTTCGAAAATGGTCCTGTGACATTTGAAACTCGTTTTAAAAACGACGGTAATGTTCACTTAGCTCCAACCGGTACGATCACCATTAAGAACATGTTCGGTAGCGTAGTTGAAACACTGCAGCTTGAAGAGCAAAACGTTCTACCCGACGCCGTACGACGTTCACTCGCTGAATGGGACCCAGGTTTCTCAGTTGGAACATACACAGCTGAACTTGAGGCAACCTATGGTGAAAACAGTACAGTTATTACCGCAGAAACCTCATTCACTATCTTCCCATGGAAGGTACTTGTGCCAGTATTCTTAGCAGTTGTTGCTGTTATCGTGGTACTTGTCAAAGGACGAGGACGAATCGCAAGTGCATTCAAAGCTCTTGAAGGTAAAAATACTGCTGACGCCCCTAAAAAGCCTGCAGCAAATAAAGACGACACTAGCAGCAAAGACAATAGCTAGAAGTTGTTAGGATTAAGGTGTTTTTACATCGTACATCCGTAGTAAAAGTGTGCTATCTACTGGGTAGCACACTTTTTGCTATTGCCCTGTTTCTACTCGGAAGCAGCCACGTCCATGGGCAAACTACGCCTGTAGAACTGGTTGTTCCTGACACGGTACTCATTATTAGCGGTAAAACGGCGCCGAATTCCTTCGTAACCATTAAACGTGGCAAAGCTGTTATTAGCACCTTGCAGTCTGATTCCAATGGTGATTTTTCACAAAGTATTGGTGCTCAACCATTTGGGGCGCAGACGATATCGATTTTTTCACGCGATCAAGAAGGCGTGGCTACCGACACTGTGAGCCAAGCTATACACATAGAACCGCAAACCGACACCTATATAGACTTTTTCTTGCCACCAACACTTACGCTGAGTACTGCTAACATTCAAGAAGGTTCTGATCTAACCGTACGCGGCACGGGCTACCCAAACAGTACCGTCGAGATAAACATAGACAATAATTATTTCCTGCAGGTCAAAACCGATGCCTCAGGCAGATGGCAATCTGTAGTTAGTACCGACAACTTTTTTATTGGCAAGCACACAGTTAACGCTCTTGTAGTTGATTCAATCGGCTCGCAAAGCGCCCGAACATTATCTCGAGTATTTACTGTCTTTGGCGATCCTAATCCACCGCTAGAAGCAAAAATTCCCGTTATCACCAGCCCCTACGACGGCCAGCGCTTTGGAACGCGCAATATTGTTGTAAGTGGTAGTGCGCAAGAAAATGTTCGAATCGAGCTTTTTAGCGACGGCGAACTTGTGGGATCGATTTTTAGTAATAGCCACGGGCGTTGGAGCATACCATTATCGCTGTACGGCTCAAGTGCTTCCCTACGGGCTCGTGAATGTGTCGGCGGTGTGTGTGGCCAGTTCTCGGACACTGTCGATATAACCTTTGTTGGCGATGCGCCGGCAGATGGACTGCGGCTATCGCTGAACGACTACAGTTTAACGACGCGCCTCAACGACAAACTCAAGGTAAATGCCCGCATAAGTGACGGCAACGAACCGTATGAGCTGTACGTAGAGTGGGGCGACGGACTGTTTACTCGTCGCACCCAATTACAAGAAGGCGTAAATGTGCTCGATCATTCGTATTTCGATGTCGGCTACTATAACGCTACTATTACCGCGACCGACCAGGACGGAAATACTACTATCCAATTCTTCACTGTTGAGGTGATACCGGCTGAAGGTGGCGTGATTGCAAATATATGGTGGGTGTTTCTAGCGGCTTTCTTAATCGTTTACAGTATCGAGCATTATTGGCGGACTCACTGGTATCACAAACGACGCAAAACAGAAGTAAAAGGGCCAAAACACATTCCTTTTTAATTGGTATACTTGCTATATGTCAGACTCTATTTTTACCAAAATTATCAATCGTGAAATTCCAGCGTTTATTCCGTACGAAGATGATCAGCATATTGTAATTTTTGATATTAATCCACGGGCCTTTGGCCACCTCTTGGTGATACCTAAGCAGCCGTATCGCTGGTTTTTGGATATGCCAGAGCCAGAATATGCTCAATTAATGAAAGTCGCACAACAAGTAGCCAAGCAATTAAAAGATGCTACTGAAGCTGAGTTTATCCAAGTAGGAATAGTTGGCGATGAAGTTCCGCATGTTCACGTGCACTTGATCCCCCGCTCAGCTGGTGACGACACGCGGATTAGTGCGTTTAACGAAACCAAAAGCAAAGAGTTGTCGGACACGTTAGCGACTGCATTAGCATAAGTTCGAAAATACTACCATACCGTAACTAGCATAATACTACTAGCAATGTTATGCTAGTAGTATGAATTCTCAAGACTTTGCAACTCGACTCATTGAGCTGCGCCGCCAAACAGGTTTAAGCCAAGAAGATTTGGCCTACAAAGCAGATATTTCTTATTCTGCTGTGTCTAAGCTGGAGCAAGGTACAATAAAGAATCCCTCTATTTGGACTGTTTTAAGCCTCTGTGAGGCACTTTCTATAGGACTCGATGAAATGCTTATGATCGGTACAAAAACAGCCTCTAACGCCCAAAAAGCAGCCCCAGCACCGATTACATTGGTGGTCTTCGATTTACATGGGGTTTTAATCGAAGGACTCGACGATCTATTCCCTGCTATGGCGAGTAAATTTAACGTTGATCCGCATAGATTAGAGGAATTATTTTGGCAATTTGACGATGATGTTGCACTGGGGAAGCTGAGTGTAGAGATTTTAAACGAGCGAATTCGCCGCATACTAAACATTCCACAGTTCAATTACTTTGAGTTTTACGTTGAGCATTTTCAACAACACTCCCCTATTCAAAGCGTATTACAACAAATCAAAGCAAGTGGACGAAAAGTCGCACTATTAACCATGATTTACCCAGAAGCTTATGGCTTGCTTGAGAAAATAGGGAAAGTTCCGCCATTAGCCGACTTTGATGCAACGGCGTTTTCTTACGACATTGGCGAGCAAAAACCAGACAATGAATATTATCGAGCGATTGAATCCAAAACAGGGGTAGAGAGTCGGCAGATTCTGTATATTGATGACACTAAGCTAAATATAGACCATGCTCAAAAACATGGCTGGCAGACTGCTTTATATGATCAAGCCTGCTTCGAAGACGGCTTAAAAGAGATAAACCAATACCTAGGTCTATAGACAGGTTTGTGGCCCTCTATCTTCCAGCTTCTATCTTCTATCTATCTAAATTTAGTATTGGCTCTGTGATTTGATTATTTGCTCCAGGTTTTCAATCTGTTCTTCAAGCCGTTGTATGTAGTTTTTGACCGACAGCAAGTTGTCTTTTGTTTCTTGTACAAGTTCTTTTGGCGCTTTGGCGACGTAATTTTTGTCATCTAAACGATTTTGCAGGCCAGTTTGTTTTTTCTTCTGCTCATCACGACGTTTTATAAGTTTAAACAAGTATGTCCGAGTAATATTGCTTTCAACATCAAGCCAACATTCAATATTAGTTTTAGTTAAGTGAATTCCACTGCCATCATCGACTTGTTTTAAGGACTGAACACCGGTCATTTTTACAATTGTTGGCCCCATAGTGTCTAAAAATTCACTACTTCGGTAGTACAGGCGTGTTTGATTTAACTGTAGGTCAGCGCCAAGTTCTCGCACTTCTGTAACGATATTTATTAGCTCTTCAAAATCACTGGCTTTTTTGGCGTCAGCTAATTTTTGAGCTTGCGGCCAGTTGGAGGTAATGAGTTGTTTGCTGTCGCCAAATGTTTCCCACAGCACCTCTGTTATAAATGGCGCAATTGGGTGTAGTAATTTTAAAATAGTTCGATACATGTCAGCTAAAAGAGGCCCATTTATTTGAGCTTTCGATGCTTCGATATACCAGTCTGCGAAATCATCCCACACTAAGGAGTAGATGGTTTGCCCGGCGTCGCTAATGCGGTAATTTTGCAAGTTGTCGGTAACATCGCTAATTGCAGCTTGGATTTTGTTGTACATCCAAGCATCTGCACCGGTAATAACTTTAGCCTGAGCCGTGCGATCAGACTCGTCTACAGTTACTTCTATAAAACGGCCGATATTCCATAGTTTGTTACAGAAGTTTCGATAGCCAGCGATTTTTTCTTTGTAGAGCTTATTGTCATTGCCGGGTGTTTGCCCAATAACCATAGATAACCGCAGGGCATCAGCACCAAATTCTGGAATTATTTCTAAGGGGTCAATGGTTGTTTCGGGGTTAGATTTACTCATTTTTGAGCCATCACGCGTGCGAACCATCCCGTGCAGGTACACGTTCTTAAACGGTGTTTCTCCAGTTGCGTAGGTAGTCATTAATATCATTCGTGCTACCCAGAAAAATATAATGTCATAGCCGGTTTCCAGTAGTGTGGTGGGGTGGAATTTTTTAAAATCTGGCGATTTTTTAAATAGCTTGTCGAGGCTAACTGCTGGGTCGGCTGCAAGGTCTTGGTCAACCAAGGTGCTCCAGGTCCAGGTAGCAGAGCTAAACCAGGTGTCGAGCGTGTCTTCGTCTTGTTTCCACCCTTCCCCTTCTGGCGGAGTGACACCAACGTACACTTCCCTGTTACCAATTATAGTTTTGTCCTTGTGGTCATCTTCAGTAATTGGGCGATACCAGGCTGGTATTCGGTGACCCCACCAGATCTGTCGACTAATGCACCAGTCGTGGAGGTTGTTGATCCAATTAAAATAGATCTTATTAAAACGATCAGGAATAAGTTTCGTGTCGCCGGACTCGACAACATCAAGCATGACTTCTTTTAAGCTACGATTTTTATGCTTCCACTTAAGGGCTGGTTTATTGACATCTATAAACCATTGTTCACGTATTTGCGGCTCAATAACCCCTTTACCTCGACTGTTTATAGCAATGCGATGGGTGTACTTTTCATCTGTTTTAACCAATAGGCCAAGGCTATCAAGCTTTTCAACAATTTTCGGTCGAGCGTCAGCAATGTGTTGGCCTTTAAACTCCCCTGCTATCGGCAGTAATGTTCCATCTAAGTCAATTATCTGTTCGTAGTCTAAATTGTGCCGCTGGGCGATTTCGTAGTCAGTGTGATCGTGCCATGGAGTGATGGTCATGACCCCTGTTCCAAACTCAGGGTCAATCGCTTCATCTTTAATTACAGTGGCGGTAATTTTGCCGTTAATCCAATCAGCCTCAAATGTGTCGCCGTGCTTGTATTTACTGTAGCGTTCGTCGTCTGGGTGCATAACTACGTACTTATCGCCAAACTTGGTTTCTGGTCGAGCGGTGCCAATTTCAAACGGTCCATATTTTATGGTGTAGAAAGGAGTTGTGGCATCTTTGTGCTCTACCTCGTCGTCGGACACGTTTGTTTGTAGGTTTGGATCCCAATTTACAATGCGATCACCTCTGTAAATCAAGCCGTCTTCGTACATTTGGGCAAATAGTTTTGTCACAATTGAATTTTGGGCTTGGCCCATGGTGTAGCGTTCTCGCGACCAGTCCACAGAAGCCCCTGTTGCGCGGATTTGATTGCGAATAGTCGCTTGGCTATCATCCACAAATTCGTGAATTTTTTCTAATAGCCCTTCCCTGCCTAGTTCCTTTCTGGGGTCAGCAGTTCCTTCAGCTCGTAGCTTGTTTATAACCACATTTTCAGTAGCTATTGCAGCGTGGTCTGTGCCGGGCACCCACACTGTTTCTCTGCCCTGCATGCGGGCAAAACGAACGAACGTGTCCTCAATAGCGATCATTACGGCGTGTCCAAGGTGAAGTGTTCCAGTGGCGTTTGGAGGGGGCAGAACAATACTAAACGGCTCGCCTTTCCCTTTAACAGGCTTAAAAGCACCTGATTCTTCCCAGGCTTTATAAATATTTTCTTCGTAATCCTTTGCGGAATATGTTTTTGGCAAACTCATAGTCATGCACTAGTATCTCGTATCTGTTCCTGACTATCAAGCTAAGTAAACAGTTGGCGGAGAGTACAGAGGGCAGAGAGCTGATATCGAATACTATCTTTAGTTGAATTTTCGTGTGAAATGAAAAAACCAACAAAAGCCTCTATTTCAAGGAACCTCCGTTGGCTAAAACCGTTTTTGCCACCCAAAAGGGTGGGGTTTTTGTTTTCATACTTATTGTATACCCGCCGTATTATTTTGCAAAGGGCTTATGGTTGAAAACTATATAAACAGGGCGTATGTTTTTACATATGAGTAACCCAAACACCGTATCTAATCCTGATTCACTACGTAGTTATCAGCAGGACTATTTAAATCTAGTAAACAACATAGGTTCTCTGAGTACAATTCACTCACAAGAGCCGGCGCCCGGTACGCATTTTGTACCAGTTAAAGTTATTGAAAAAATACCTAATGGTCTAAGACCATAAACGCGCACAACGGCCCAAGGTAGCAGTAGTTACATCGACCAACTTGGCTTAATGTCTAAATCATATGGATTATCTGGATCGTTATGTTGAGCGTAGTAAAAACCGAGGGCCGCCATCATTGCTGCGTTATCTGTACAGAGGCTCATTGGGGCGTATTGAATGTCGTAGTTTGGAAGTTGATTTTTTAGCTCAGACCGCAACAATTTATTAGCTGCTACGCCGCCAGCAATTACTACAGATCGTGGACGAAATTCTTCAGTGGCTTTTTTAGTATTTCTCACAAGCGTTTCAATTGCAGTAGCTTGAAAGCTCGCAGCTATGTCAGATACGTGCTGATCTGTTAATTGGTCAGCGATTTGAAATGAAGGAAAGGAGTAATCTTCGCCAATAAGTTGTTGGCTCTTGCGCAACACAGCGGTTTTTAGCCCTGAAAAAGAAAAGTTATACGGATTATCTAGCTTTGATATTGGAAAATCGAATGCTTTTGGATCTCCTTCTGTCGCACGGTTGCTAATACTCGGACCACCAGGGTAGGGAAGACCAATAATTTTTGCGACTTTATCGAAGGCTTCGCCAATTGCATCGTCTTGGGTTTGACCAAGTAGCTTATATTCGAGGTATGAATTAAACAAAACCAGTTGCGAGTGACCACCACTTACAATCAGTGCTAGCAACGGGAACTGCGGGGGAGCAGTAGGGAGGTTTAAAGACTCGAGGCCATTTTTACCTCTGGTAATCATGTTGGCAAATACATGTCCAAGTACGTGATGTAGCCCATAGATAGGCTTTTGTTTTGTAATGGCTAGCGTGCGAGCAGCCATGCTGCCAATAAGCAGGGAACCAGATAAGCCGGGGCCTTTTGTAAGGGCAATACCGTCAATGTCTGTCCATTGGCAATTGGCTTCTTGTAGTGCTTTTTCAATAACAGGAGCAATAACTTCTACATGTGAGCGAGCTGCTACCTCTGGTACTACGCCACCAAATTCTTTGTGAATATCAATTTGGCTAATAACTACATGAGACAGCAAAATAGAGCCGTCTTCTACAACTGCGGCTGCGGTTTCATCGCAACTGGATTCAATTCCCAATATTTTCATACGAAATGTAGTATATCACCTCTGTGAATTTGTTTAGGTGTAAGCTGTCGCTTACTAAAACTAATACTCCATTTGTACAGACAAACGGAACCCAAAACTGCTGGGCGATTCATTTAATTCTTTATGTGTTGTTAGTTATTAAAACGTTCTCAATAAGAGTACTTGATGTAAAAGCGCTCCCAGCACTTTTACTCAGGCACGCTTCTCTCGGTGAGGATCACACGTTTTGAATAACAACATTCACATCAGGAACTAAATGTTTTATGCCCAGACCCAAGCGAGCGAAGCTCGCTAACCCACTCCGAAAGCTTCCTGATCAGCGAGCGTTAAAAATACAATTTAAGCGAAGAACTCTGTATGAAGTAATCAAACAAAAATATAGTCAGACCGACTGAAAGGAGTTGTTCTGAGCATTGTATTTATTAACAAGCGAGATGATAAAGAAGGTTGAGTGTGGTCGTGTTTTTGGCTTCCGTTTTTGATGAGACAAAAATGGAAGGATGCTGAGAAGCGTAGCTTGCCTATTAAAAATCATTAAAATATAAATTTTTACCATGTAAACTATTGGTAATGCCCAAAAAACCCGCACATGATCATTTATTAAATACCGTTGCCTGGCGCACGTACCGCGCAAACCATAATTGGCCTAACGAAGCTATTGAGTTGCCGTACTACCAAGATCAGGTCGTTTTTAGCCGATCTATGCCGTTGGTTGGGCCGATAAACGTAATTGCCGCTCAAGAACAAAAACTAAAAGTTAAAGATATCGATGACTTTACCGAACAACTAAAGTCAAACCTTAACGGAGCTGTCGCGAAGTGCTGGTTTACGCAAAAGTTTGACGAACGAATAGCCGCCAATTTAGTCAAAGAAGGTTGGGTGCCGTGTAAACACCCAGTTTCTACAGTGAGCGAGCTCAAAATAGACCTCGCACAAGGCGCTGAGGCGCTGCGTGCCAGTCTAGACAAGAAAACTCGTTACAAACTACGCAAGGCTGAAAAAGCGGGCATAGAAGTGAGCATGAGCAGTGGCGATGCCACAGACATTGAAGAATTAGCTACGTTGGTAGAGATTACCAAAGACAGAAGCAGCAGTGGCGTGCGCAGTATGCAACAAATGCGGGAAGCGTGGGATTTGTTTAAACAGCATGATCAGCTGCGTATTTGGAAGGCCACCCATGATGGCAAGGTTTTAAACGCGATTGCAGTAGTTATGACTCAAGATACGGTTTGGAACCGTGACAGCGGTAGCTTGCGGGGCTTTAATAAATTAAATGCACCACTGTATTTACGCTGGAAAATCGCCGAACACTATGCCAATGAAGGCAAGCGAAAAACCTATAACTTGATGGGTGTTTCGCCTAAGTCGCACCGCGATGCGGGCAGACCACATACACTTGACGGTGTTACTAAATTCAAACAATCATTTAATCCTCATATCAGTGACAGTTTAGGAGTATTCGAGCTTCCACTTGATGCTAAGTTATATAAACGATTTAAAACATTAGAGCCGTGGATTCTACGGTATTACTTTAGAATCAAAAAGGAATACTGGTATTAATGGCTAAACCAACGCAAAAAAATATTCTCAACAACTCGGGCTACATTCGCTTCAAGCAAGCTCATGGCTGGGAGTACCAACAACTGGAACTAAACGAGCTACCAGCGGCCAATTTATGTGTTCGTACCATGCCGGGTGTGGGTAGAGTTGGCATGATTCAGGCGTACACCAACGAGCTTAATGCTAAAGAGCTGGGGCAATTCACTAAGCAGCTCAAACAGCTTAATCTTCAAGTTGTTAAGGTGTTTTTCGTTCAGCCATTCGACAAAAAAACCTTTAAACGTCTTGACGATTTGGGTTGGAAACCAGCTAATCATCCAAAAGTGCCTCGTTCTGTGATGATTTTAACTCTCGGTAAAGATTTTGAAGAAACTTCTACTCAGTTTACTAAGCAGGGGCGATACGAAGCTCGCAAAGGCGCTAAAGAGGAAGTAGTTGTTGAAGAGCTCGAAGTAAATCAGCCTAACTATCAGCGTCTACTGCCCTTAATTGAAGCCACCTACAAACGAGCAGGGATACATCGGTCAATGAAAGAAAAAACTCGTGGCTGGGACGAATACGCTAAAGATGGTTCATTGCGTTTTTTTATAGCACACGCAGAAGGGGAAGACTTAGCCTGCGCAACACTCGTTCGTGATGCCGACACCGCCTGGTATTTAGATGGCGGCAGTGTGCCATATCGCAACCAGCTTTATGCAACACAAGTCTTGCAAAATGCTGTCATTAAAGCCGCTCAAGAGTCTGGCGTAAAATATTATGACTTTCTAGGCGTTACACCTAAGGTTGTCCGCGAAACAGGCAAGCAACACTCCATGGACGGTGTCACCAAGTTTAAGCAAAAGTTTTGTAGTGACTTTTACGATTATATTGGGGTCTACGAGTTACCAATTAAAACAAAAAATTACGCAGTATTTAAAAAACTAGAACGCTACTATGTTGCAATTTTTAAGCGGTTAACAGGGAAGTACTGGTATTGATACAATAGTTCATATCAGGAGGAAATAATCATGGGTGTGTTCAAAACATACAGCAGTATAAAGTCAGCAGTTAAAAAATTCATTCCTGATTCGGTATTTAAGGCTTTGGTGAACCCGTTTCATTGGCTGGAAACCGTAGTAGCAATGGCTATTAATGGTTTTCCGCAACGGGGAATACGTTTTGTGGGAATCACAGGAACAAATGGTAAAACCACTACAGCAATAATGATTACCAAAATCTTAGAAGAAGATGGTTATAGTGTTGGTTTAAATTCAACAGCGGTAATCGGCTTTAAGGGAATGTATCATGACAATACCTTTGCTCTAACCACTGCTAATCCGTTCCAGATTCATAAATTACTCAAGCAAATGCGCCGCGAAGGAGTTGATACTGTCGTTATGGAAGTGGCCTCACATGCTCTGGTTCAGCACCGAGTCTGGGGATTAAAATTCGAGACAGTTGTTTTTACTAATCTAAGTCGCGACCACTTGGACTACCACAAAACAATGGAAAATTATGCCAGCGCAAAAGGGAAGCTATTTAGTAATTATCCAAAACTGTCAGTTATCAATAAAGACGATGAGTGGTTTAAGTTTTTTGATCAATACGACGCTGAGCAAAAGATTAGCTTTGGCACCGATAAAGCAGCCGACTGCAGAATTACAAAAGCCAAATTAAGCCAGAAGGGCAGCAAACTCACCTTTAAATTAGAAGACCGTGAAGCAGACATAAAACTGAACATTCCGGGTAAATATAATGCCTATAACGCTCTTGCAGCAGCAAGTGCAGCCTATGGAATGGGAGTTGGCGTCGATACTATTCGGGCTGGTTTAGAAAAAATTGACGCCATACCTGGCCGGACGCAAATCATCGACGAAGGACAAGACTTTGTGGTGATAATCGACCATGCTCACACCGAAGACGCCTTAGAAAACCTACTTACAACAGTGCGGTCAACACTAAAAGGACGTTTGATTTGTATAATCGGCGCCGACGGCGATCGCGATCCAACTAAACGTCAGCCATTGGGTAAAATTGCCGCCGAAAACAGCGAACTCGTCATTGTTACAGATCAAGAACCCTACACCGAAGATCCCGAAAAAGTTCGAAAGGCAGTCTTAAAAGGCGCAAAAACTGTTGAACTTGGTGTTGTAGTAAAAGAGATAGCCGATCGCAAGGAAGCTATAAAAGAGGCGTTGCGGTTTGCTAAAAAAGACGATGTTGTAGTTATTCCAGGGCTTGGAAATCAATTAACACGTGGTGTAGCCGACGGCAAAATGGACTGGGACGAGAGAGAGGTTACAACTGAGCTTTTGAAAGAGCTATTAGAGGAATAATTTAATAGAATTATTAAGCAAACTGTCGTTTGCGATTAATGTTCCATTTGTGCAGACAAACGGAACCCAAAACTGCTGGGCGGAGTCACTTTTCTTTATTATTTGTTGCTAATTTAAATTGTTCTCATTCAGAGTGCATTCAATCAATAAGCCCCCAGCTTATTGAAGAAGCACACTTCACTCGGTGAGGTTCACACAATTTGAATCACAACATCTAATCAGGAAAACTGTCTTTTGTGCCCAGACCCAGCGAGCGAAACTCGCACTGCAGCTAATCCACTCCGAAACCTTCCTGATGAAGAACGTATCAATAACAATTGTTCGAAGGGCGAGGACCACAAATGTGAGATTACGAACATTTTCTCGCAGCCAATTGTTATTTATACAAGAGAATCATAACGAAGAGTGAGTGTGGTGATCTTTTGGCTCCACCGTTTTGATCACTCAAAATGGTAGAAATGGATGCAAGCGCCAGCTTGCTTAAACTATTTTTAAAAACTATCTTAACGTCAGGGTTAAACACTTTATCCCACCACCGGATTTTTTGAATTCATTGATTTTTATAGCATGGGTATTAAAACCAGCGTTGCTAATGTCTTGAATAAGCTGTGGTGCGTCGGCGCTGATAACTACGTTGTTGCCGTCGCTAAACGTATTTAGGCCAAAGCCGATGGCGTCGGGCTCGCTGGCAATAATTACCGTACCTGCGAGTGCTTTAAGTTTTTCTTGTGCTTCTGGTGAAAAGGCGCCAGGGAAGTAGGCTAATGTGTCGTCGTTTAGCACAGTTAAACAAGTGTCGATGTGATAAAATCGTGGATCGACAAGTTCAAGTGAAATAACCTCTTGGTCTGTGAAAGTATTCTGTAGCTCTTGATGAGACGCAAGGTCAGACCTAAACCCGTGCCCCGCTAAAATTTTGTTTCCAAAAAGTAGTGCGTCACCTTCGCCTTCAAAGTCAGCATGCGGGATAGTTGTCTGCGAGTAGCCATTTTGAGTAAACCAATGCTTAAACAATTGAGTTTCAGGTTGGCGCTCAGGGAATTTAAATCGAGGTAACACCACTTTGCCATCGATAACTAACGCTCCATTAGCGGTAAACACCATGTCCGGCAAGCCGCTTACTCCATCAATAAGTTGAATGTTATAGCCAAGAAAGTTATAAATCTCAAAAAGCTCAATCCATTGTTGTTTGGCGCGCTGTGTATTAACGGGAGTGTCCGTTTTCATCCAGGCATTAATTTCGTAGCTAACTTCAAAATAATCTGGTCGGCACATAAGTATATTCATAAGCTATAAGTGTAAATTAACATTGCATAATCGACTAAATGTTTTTTAAATGTGCTATATTATCTGTTAATGACAAGTCCAGAATCACCCAAACCAACAGTTGAGGAACGAGCTTTACAGGCCTTTAAAGAGTCTGTTGAAAGAATGGCCCGTGAAACTTTATCAGGGGCAGAGGAGCATACTTCAGAGGCTGTAGCATATTACAAACACCCCGACCGGACAGACGGAGAGCGAGTTGCATTTGCACTAGGAAGCCTAGTCGGCTCTTATGTCGAAGCGCTAAGGTTTGCCTCACTAGTTGACGCCGACATTGGTGCTAGTCTCTTATAATATTGACTAACAGTCAATATAATGCTATTGTTTATTTATTAATTCACAAATTCACAAAAACAAAAAAAGGATATAAAAATAAAAATGGAACAATTACCAGCACCCTCAAGTGAAGTTCAAAATATAATCGATAGCGATAATTTTACAGTCAACGAGATAGATGCGTTTGAAAGCGGCGCTCAAGCTTTATCAGAGTCGGCTACTCCAGAAGATCGTACTGAAGCCTTTCAGTTAGTAGTAGATTCATCAGATGAGCCTGACTTAGCTCGCTTTCGGCGCTACCTTAATGCACGAAGACAAGATGATTCTGTAAGTGAACAGATGAATGCAGCCTATTTTGATGAAACATCCCCACCGCCCAACTCAAAACTACAAGATGCTGTCGAATATGGAGAAAGCACCGTGTCGCGGAAAATTGATGTCGTTAACAAGACAAAAGATGCTGTCAAAATTTTTGTTGATAACCGAGGTATCGTGCATTCGAATAAGGCAGAGGCTCTTACTACCGAGCGTACTTACGATAAACTAGCGCACTAAACCAAAAATCGCCCAGTATTTAATTAAATACTAATATTGAATTATTTATAAAAATATGATATAAATACAACACCCTAGGTGAACCAAAGGACTTCTCTGGTTTGCTTCCCCTATCAAGGAAAGGGTGTGATTGAGTTGCGTAAGCACCTCACGTTCTTGTCCATCGACTACCCTGTAGCACTGGCTGGCTTGTTGGCCCTTGGACTGGCGTTCGTCATGCTCCTGGCCACACCAGCGCATGCGCAGCGTCCACCAAGCGAAGAGCCGCCTCCAGCGTCCTGCGCTGGCGTCGACCAGGACATCATCGAGATGCCGGTTGACGTTGCGGTTGCCAGCTTCTACGGCGGCAACGGTCTGGTCTCATCCGACTATCTCGTCGCCGATGCGCTGGCTCCGGCCGCACCTGTGCGTCGTGCTGTGGCGTCGACCTTCGCTGCCGACACGCCCGACCTACCAAGGTCCACCGTCGAGATGCTCGAGCACTACGCTTCGCTCTACCACGACCTTGGTATCGTTATCATCGGTGGCACCGCCGCCGTTGACGACCTGCAGGCCCAGCGTATCGCCGACCTGGCTGCTGACCTGGGAGCTCCCGATGTGCGCGTTATGCGCATCGCCGGCGAGACTGGTCTCGACACCGCCGCAATGGTAGGCTGCGTAGTTGCAGCGAAGGCCCGGTACACGTTCGAGAACTCCACGTACTCCAGCCTGCGCTAGGGCTACCTGCCAACGCCTGTTACTAGAGGAAGAAGTTGAATGACATGAACTCACTACAAACAACCCCGCTACGCTGGTCGCTCACGCGACATCAATTTACAGCAACAGCGGGGTTCATACTTTTTACCTAGTTATATAAATACTTCACTGACGTAATTGTGTAAATCGAAGTTAGTTAACAGTTTAATTTAATCATGGCGAATATATAAATATGGTGAGCCACTGCTCAGGCTTGTATGAAGGTTTTCTAAATCTGCTAGATTAGCCTCGCCTGGCTCAAGTTCTGGCCCTATATACTCAACCAAGCTATTTGGGTATTCTCGCGCGACATTAATCGCTCGCTGGTATAAGGTGATGTATTCACTTTCTTCAGGGTCTAAAAAGGCAAACTCTTGATCGGGTGATTCATCATCAAATAGTTCCTCTGGAAGCTCTGGTTGTTTGCATTCTTGTTTCTTGCGCAGTTTATAAGCTCGCAAACGCTTCTTAATGCCCGAGGGACACTTTTCGGGATAGCTCGCCTGAACCGCTGCAATAGTTGGCGGGACTAAGCGTGGGGAAACTTCTATTTCTTTCGGAAAAAGATCCTCGAATAAATTCACTAATTTTCTTGAAGCTCTTTGAATTTGTTCGTCGCGGTAGGTGCGCGCTATTGGCATAACAATGTCAGGGTAGTGTTTGCGAGCTACTGGCACACGCTCTACTCCATCGTGCTGCAAGCGAATACTGGCGATTGCATTGTCAGTAAGTTCAGCTCTGGTGTCTTCGAAGTCTTGCCCTTGGAATCGAACCACCAACATTCGCTTGTTGTCATATTTCATAACTTTTATCCGTGGGTCGGTAAGAGTTATTTCATCACGCCCATTCATTTGTCGAAAATCCTCCGATGCGTGGATCATTAAGCGGTATGGATTGTCGGATCCTTCAGGAAAGTACGCCTCAGGTTGAGAGAAAGTGTTTAGCGGTACACACGGACGATATCTTCGGCGCAACTCGGAAAGATTTTGTTCATGCACGCCATCAAAAAAGGCCGCTAAAGCGACCTGTGATTCAATAGTTGGGGTTAAAAGTAGTCGTGGCTTGTTTGGCTCGTACTCGTGCCAAGCGTCCACGGGTGTCTCTTGTGGTGTTTGTTTTAGACTACCTCTCACTAAATAAATATTAACAATATAATTTATATATATGCAAATTAATTATGCTTAAACAACAGCCGATATTTGCTATTCTGTACAGGTATAACTATTGGAGGAAATGGTGAAAAAAGTCTTAGCCTTTGATTTAGACGGGACATTAGCAGAAAGTAAATCAGCAATAACTCAAGAAATGTCAGATGTTCTTTCTGTACTTTTACAGAAATTCCAGATTTGTGTGATTTCAGGAGGAAAATATGAACAATTTGAGAAGCAATTAATAAATAACCTTAAAGTAGATGAAAAATTATTACTTAATTTACACGTAATGCCAACGAGCGGCACACGATACGACCGCTATGATATTGACTCACACAGCTGGCAAGAAGTTTATGCAGAGAATTTTACTGATAAAGAGAAGAAAGACATTATTACGGCTTTAGAAACCGGCGCAAAAGAGCTTGGCTTGGAGCCAGATAAAACCTGGGGAGATATAATTGAGGATAGAGGTAGTCAAATAACATGGTCTGCACTTGGGCAACAGGCACCTTCTAAAGAAAAACACGAATGGGACCCAGACCACTTAAAAAAAGTAGCTCTACGAGATTTCGTTGCTACTCGTCTCAAAGGTTTTAATGTGCGCACTGGTGGAACAACATCTGTCGACATAACGAAAGACGGAATAGACAAGGCATATGGCATGCGTAAACTCATGGAAATTATTGGTCTAGAAAAAAAGGATATTCTATTTTTTGGTGACGCAATTTATGAAGGTGGTAACGACTTAGCCGTAAAGGAGCTGGGAATCGACTCGGTGCAGGTTCGAGATCACTTAGAAACAGAGGCAATCTTGACATCTATACTGCATTTAACAAAGTAGACTATTTAGCAATATTATGCTAATGTATAATTTATGGAAAAGCCTGCTTCTGGACCAGACCAAGAAAGAATACATGTACTTCATAAACATTCCGTACTCGCAGATGAAGTTTTAGACCTGATTGACAATAAACTTCAAAAAAACGGTATTGCCTATAACGACCTTCTTGAAGAAAAAGTAGTCGCCTTTGAGCCTTATCAAAGAGAAGGGTGGAGTGTTCATGTATCGGTACCAAAAAGCCCAGCAGCACCTGCAGATAGACCTCTGCAGCCGCGTTGCATTGTTGCAGCAGAAGATGAATGCGGAAGAATTGCCATCGGTGTACTCAATAAAGACAACGAGTTTTTAGATCCCGAGACGGCCGAACTAGTCGCTCCTGATGAATTAGAACAATTAGAACAAGCTTTTGGCATAAATTAGCACTTGCACCCTTAGAGTGCTAATGATACATTATTACCTACGAACATTAACGGAGGTATTACTAATTATGGCGAAGATCAATCCTTTGTCTGAATGGGTGGTTGCGACCAGAGAAGAGGCCAGCAACAAGACCGCATCTGGCTTTTATTTACCTGACAACGCAAAAGAACAACCAAAAGTTGCCGTAGTAGAATCTGCTGGCGCTGCGGTTAAGACTGTAAAAAAAGGTGACCGTATTTTATTTAAGGAATACAGCACCACCGAAGTTAAGTTAGACGGTACTGAATATATTTTAGTTAAAGAAGAAGACATTCTAGCTACTGTTAAATAGCTAGAATTTACAGTTTTCATTTTACATTTCACAGTGAATGAAAATTGATCATTGAAAAATTAATGCAAATTGTAAATTGTGAATTGATAAAACTCGACTGAAAGGAGAGAAGAATGGCAAAACGAATGTTTTATGACGACGATGCTCGACGCAGAGTTTTAGAAGGCGCACGTCAATTATTTGAAGCAGTAAAAGTAACTATGGGGCCAAAAGGTCGCAATGTGGTTATTAGTAAAAGCTACGGCGGACCAACCGTAACGCACGATGGTGTTACTGTGGCAAAAGCAGTAGAACTTGATGAAAAAGATGACGATACGCTTGGCTACAGTGTTGGTGCTGAACTTATTAAACAAGCGGCTAGCAAAATGAACGATGTAGCTGGCGACGGAACCACAACTGTTACAGTTTTGACCTACCATATTCTAAACGAAGCCAACAAGCTTATTGCCGCTGGCCATAACCCAATGGACTTACGTCGTGAAGTCGAAGCAGCTTCAGAAAAAGCTCTTGCTGCTCTTAAGACTATGCGCGAAGACATTACCGCAAAAGGTGACAAAGTCGCTCAAGTTGCTAGCATTTCTGCCGGCGACGAAACAATTGGCACCATGATTGCCGATGTTATGAGCAAAGTCGGGAAAGACGGCGTTGTAACTGTAGAAGAAGGCCAAGGATTAGAGCTGGAAAGTGAAGTTGTTGAAGGCTTTAACATGGACCGCGGATTCGTAAGCCCATACATGGTTACTGACACCGCTCGTATGGAAGCCAGCTACGACCGACCACTTGTACTTGTTACCGACAAAAAAGTTAGCAGCATCCAAGAATTCCTACCAGTGCTTGAAAAGGCTGCACAGGCTGGCAAAAAAGACCTCGTGCTAATTGCTGACGACGTTGAAGGTGAAGCACTTGGAACGTTGGTACTAAATAAGCTAAAAGGCACATTTAATACCTTAGCTATTAAAGCACCGGCGTTTGGTGATCGACGAAAAGCGATTCTAGAAGACATCGCAATCCTAACCGGAGCAACGGTAATTAGCGAAGACCGCGGATACACTTTCGAAAACGCTGATCTTTCTATGCTTGGAACAGCTCGCAAAGTAATTGCCGACAAAGACAACACCACAATTATTGAAGGTGGCGGCACTGCAAGTGACATTGCTTCTCGCGTAGCTCAAATTAAGGGTCAGGTCGAAAACGCAACCAGCGAATACGACAAAGAAAACCTTGAAAAACGCGTAGCTGCTCTAGAAGGCAAGGTTGCAGTCATAAAAGTTGGTGGCGCAACCGAGACCGAAATAGAAGAGAAAAAGTTCCGCGTTGATGACGCAGTAGCGGCAACCAAAGCTGCGTTGGACGAAGGTATCGTTGCTGGTGGTGGAGTTACGTTAGTTAACATTGCCGACAAACTAAGCGGTAAAGACACTGGCACTCAGCTACTTAAGGAAGCTCTTGCTAAGCCGTTCTTACAACTTATGACTAACGCTGGGCAAAATGGTGAAGTGAAATTAGCCGAACTTCGTGCAGGCAAAGCTGGTCAAGGCTTTAACGTTAAAGACACAACCAAGCTTGTAGACATGAAAACCAGCGGAATTGTCGACCCAGCTCGCGTAACCCGAGAAGCTATTCAAAATGCAGTCAGCATTAGCTCAACCAGCATGACAATGGGAGCTCTGGTAGTAGAAGTGCCAGAAAAAGATGAAGCTCCAGCTATGCCAGGTGGCGGCATGGGCGGCGGTATGCCGGGAATGATGTAGGTAAATATGAGAGAAGGTGATTCCTTCTCTCATCGCCTAGCATAGCTAGGCTGCTCTCATCCCAATTCGAATCAAAGAACCTGAAGTAAATTCAGGTTCTTTTCTAGTAGAGAATTGAAAGTTGTTTAGATTATTTTGATGCGCGCAATAGTTTTATGAATTTTCTGCTACAGTAGTAGTCAATGCATATATCAGAAATATATCTTCTTAATAACAATGTAGAAGCCAGCCAATGGTCTGTTTTGCATCAAGTTATTCTGCAAAATATTGGATGGTTACGGGCATACGAGCTTTTACTGGTAAATGAAGAAAATAGAATTCGGTTTTTTGTATCAAGCAAGTATGACCTTAGCTCGATATCCAGCAATGTCCCAGGATTTATATTGCGTCCGGTAACTTCAACCGATTTTAACCCACAAATCATCGGTAAGGTACGGTTTATTCGATTTGTAACCGGCGGGAACATTTTAGAATTGTCTGAGAAATATCAGATTAAAAAAGGACTAACTTTTAAAGCGATTCGTTTTAAGACACGAAAAATTCTACCTAACTTCAACTCCATTCAAACAAAACTATTCTTTAAAAATGCCGCCGACCAATCACTCGTAAACACAAAGCGAGTCCTGCAATTACCAACGCATCTACTAACGATTTCTTTTAAAGGCGATACAAAGTACGTCAAAAAAGAACCGCCAAAATATCTTAATATTGAAAAAACTCAATATTTACTTAATCCGGACCCACTAAATGAAGTGTTTGAGGTCGAGGGGTTCCCGTATCTATCACGCAAACATTATTTAAATATTGGAGCATTTGATTTTGATAAGCACTCGCTGATTGTTGGAGCTAGTGGTAGTGGTAAATCGAAGCTTATATCACTACTTATTGATCGAATCCTCGCTACTGGTCAAGAAAATAACTATCGCATAGCTGTTGTAGACCCGCACGATTCGCTCAGGACAGAACTTGAACACATACAACAAAAGCGTGTCTTTAACTTCGCCCAAGAATCGAGTGAGTTGTTCCCGCAAGTGCAAGACATTCAGGCAGCTACAGAACTGACTTCTCAGTTATTAAAGACGCTAATGGCCGACCAAGCAAACCCACGATTGGAACGAGTTTTACGGTTCAGCCTCTTCGCTTTATTTGCTAATAAAAAAATGAACTTCGATAACTTGAAACGGTTTTTAACAGATCTAGAATTTAGAACCCAGCTTATTAAAGAACCAAGCCTACCGCTCAACGTGCAGCAGTTTTTTATGACTGACTTTAACGAAATTCGTACCCAAAACTACAACGAAGCCATTGTGCCGATAGTGTCATTGGTAGAAGAAGTGTCTTTTTTGCCGTCAATGGGTGGAAGTGAAGATAAAGAATCGCTTGGCAAATCCATTACCAAACAGTTTTTGACAATCTTTTCACTTAAAAAATCATCGAGTGGTGAAAGATTAGTAAAAACAGTTGCTGGCACAATAATTCAAAATATTTTTCTGCTGGCTCAAGCTGGGGAGTTTCGTCGCAAAGTAATTCTTATAATCGACGAAGTTTCAGTGGTGCAAAACCCAACTCTCGCTGCGATTCTATCAGAGGCACGAAAGTTTAATGTTTCACTAATTCTAACGCAGCAGTATCTGAACCAGGTAGATAAAACCATCCTAGATGCAATTTCTTCAAATGTGCAGAACTACTATATATTTAGGGTTTCTGAAGAAGACGCAAAGGTTTTAGAGAAGAATATAGAGATGACAATTCCCGACCAGACACTCGAGGAAGCAAAAGCTAAAGGTATTAATGAATCAACGCTGCGAGCTCGCTATATGGTTGAGCAAGATGCGAGACAGGTAATAATTCGTCTGTCCGCTAATGGCCAAGTGCACCCCGCAATTCAAGGTCGTACTGTAGATGCTAATTTCGGAAACGTGACACAAGCGCATTTGACGACGCCCCAACCCGTCATTGATCTTGATTCTACAAAGCAGCAATCTGCACCTGTATCAGCCCAGCAACCTGCTCGGTCTACTGCTAATCAGCAACCCAATGCAACAGAAGTCTCTCAGCCTGCATCGCAGTTCATGCTCAAAAAAATTGACCCCGCTAAATTAGAATCATCTAAAATTAATCCTGATGATCCGCACTCCATGGTAACAGGCAACACTCGTTTTGATGATCGGCAGATGGTAGACATGGAAGACTTTAATACGGACGTACCACCAGACCAAGCTGTAATAAATAAACCAGAAGATTTACCACCACCGTCAGCAGTGGAATTACTTCGATATTTTTCAACTAATAGCCAATTTGAAAGGGATGACAAAGATGAATGATCAAAAAGCAAAGCAAATTTTAGATAAAATAATTGCCGAAATTTTTGGGGTAGAAAACCCAATGAGTCTACATGATTTTCAGCAAAAGTACGCTTTTGATATCAATCTGCCTAAAGAAACCAACTCATCGGTGAGTGGTGAGCAGACATGGGCTGGCTCAATAAATCCTGCTCGTTTTATTACTCAAGAGGAGATGCGAGCTAAAACCAACGAAGCCGACTGGATGTATGAAAAGAAGCCACTTAGTAATATCGGAGATATCTTAGAGGCTTGGAATGAAGTTAACTTAACCCTAACCGAAAAACAAAACGATAGTATTAATATTGCGCGTTCTGACGCAGTTATTGGTAGCGAAAACGTGTGGTGGAGCCAATCAGTTATTAAGTCTAAAAACATCCTGCTGTCAGACGATGTCATTAACTGTGAATACGTAGCAGCGGGGCATAAAAGTAATAATTCTACCTTTTGTGCACGGCTAGAAGACTCACAGCAATGTACGGCTAGCTTTAACATTACCTGGAGTGGGAAAATTGCCAAAAGTCTATTTTTGCACGACTGCTATGACTGCTATGAGTGCATGTTTAGCAGCCATATAGCTGGTAAACGGTTTGTTATTGCTAACATGCAATTCGAAGAAGAAGAGTATTATAAGCTCAAAGAACAAGTTGTTCAGTGGTTGCTGGCCCCCGGCAGCTAAACATAGCAAACAGAGCTGGGTTGATAGTTGTTTACTTAATGGACAAAATGTCAATAATATGCTAATGTTTACATTAGTTACAGAAAATATAAAAACAAAAAAATGGAAACACTACAGCCAGCACCGGCAGAAGCACAATCACACCTCGACACCGAGCCAATTATTGCTGCGCCAGAAGAAATTGAGATCGAATCTGGGCTAGCTCTTGTTTATAACCTAAATGGGGAGCACGTTGCGTTTGGATTAAACCCAGACGAACAGCCTGCTGGTAATCTGAGCAAATTTATGCGAATCCAATTATATAAACCAATACATTTGACAAATAACAAATCATGGGAGTATATTTGAGATTAAGCGTTAGCTTACAAATTATGAAGTTTTTTAAAAACAAACATAAAGACCACTTGAAGCTTGAAAAAGCAGAGAGTACACTACAAATCAAATCAAGAGGACGGCCTGTGCGGGCCGATTTTTAATTATGAGTGGATCTTTTTCTGCAGACATTATCAACCATGGGTTACCACGACCGCAGGTCGATGAGGCTTGGAGAAACTCGCCGCTTATGGGAATGATTACCTCAGAGCAGAGGAGAGCATTAGTGGGCGGTGATGAAGAAGCCTTCACATCAGTTGCTACGTTTGCTTTTCGGCACCTAGGTATGCCGGCGGTGTTCGGTGATTTTGTTAAACCCGATGACACCTTTACTGCTCGACGAGTTAAGAACGAGCTCCAACGCAGAGAAGTCGATCATACTAAGATCGGACCGAATGCTAAGCGGAATTTATTCAATGAATTGTATGGCCTTATTGAACGGTCTCTTGACCCTGTAGAAACAGACCAGTTTGTGCATGAATTACAAGTCGCTTCAGAGGAAATGCAAGAATTGTCTAAAGTGATTGATAATAGAATTGCCCAAGAAGCTGGCTATTTGGCGGTCTTTGATTCAGTTCCTGTCGCTGAATAACTTGCTCTAAACAGAAACTCATACATGAACGTCGATTAGAGGCGTTTTTTTGTTGAGAAATAAACTAAAAATACATGCGCATGGCTCTTTCAAGTGCTAACATTACTAGTAAATACTTAAAGGGGGATATTCTTGTGCTTGATGACATTCAAAAAATTAATCAAATAGATTCTGAAGGTGCTTTGGGGGTTAATGCCAAAGTCGCCGAACTTATTCGTTATTCGTTTAATGTCACGACTAACATTAGCGCTGATTCTGTAACTAACATTGTGGTCGGTGGTATGGGTGGGTCAAACCAACCAGCAATATTAGCAAAAAACTGGTTACAGTCCCGCCTGAGTTTACCTATAGAAATAGTCCCTGGTTACGACATTCCAGCTAGTGTTACAAAAAAGACGCTATTTATTGCTTCGAGCTACAGCGGCAATACCGAAGAATCATTATCTGCGCTGGAACAAGCAGAAGAAGCTGGAGCACAGATAGTTGTGATGACAAGCGGTGGCAAGCTGGCAGATATTGCTGCAGAAAAAAATTACCCAGTATATATGCTTACAACTGGAATTCAGCCTCGTTATGCGCTCTTTAACGCCGTTTCTGCTATAACTCATCTGCTTGAGGATAGTGGTTTTGTTGAGGGAGCTGTGAGTGAGCTTGAAGCAGCTGGCGACAACGTACAAAAGGCGGTTGAAAACTGGTTGCCAGAGGTAGAGACTGCAGATAATTTAGCTAAGCAAATTGCTCAAAAAGCGGTGGGAAATTCGGTAGTTATTTATGGCGGGCCACTACTTAAATCTGCGGCCTATCGATGGAAGATCACAATAAATGAAAATGCCAAAAATGTCGCGTGGTACAACGAATGGCCTGAATTTAACCATAATGAATTTATTGGCTGGTCAGTCGCGCCAGAGAACAAGCCATATTTTGTGGTCGAGCTGCAGTCCAACCTTGAACACCCACGAGTTAATAAACGCTTTGAAATTAGCAATGATCTACTAGCCGGCAACATGCCCACCCCATATATTGTTGATGTGGTCGGGGATACGCAAATAGAGCAGTTGCTATGGGCAATAAAGCTTGGTGATTTTGCCAGTCTGTACCTTGCTGTTTTAAATGGGGTAGACCCCAACCCAGTACATCTTGTCGAAGAGCTAAAAGTTCAGCTTAAAAAATAGCTTAGTAATTATTTAAATTCAAATTCGACAGACACCGTAAAGGTTACGTCTTGAGTGCCACTATAAAATCTTTGAGATGAGCTGGTAGAAGAATCGAGTGCTATTTCGGCGGTGGCGTATGGATACATGTCAAAACCAGACACGTCTTTAAAGCTAACTACTTCACCTAAGCGACCATCTAGTTTTTCGGCTGATATTTGCGCTTGTTTTCGGGCGTCGTCAATTGCTTCTGCTCGAGCTTGGCTTTCCACGTCTTTACGTTTTTGTTCGCTTAGCTGACTATATGGGTCGATACCAGAGCTGACATCTGCATTGTTAAGCAGCACATTATAAACCTTGTCGGATTCATCTTGTGATTTAGCCGTAATGCTAAGACGGTAGTTGCCAACCCATCCGTCAGAATCTTGTTCATCGAATTTATAGTTCTGGTATACATCAAGGCTTGAGTCGAGTTGCGATTCGTTAAGGCCAAGCGCAACGATAGAATCAGCCAAAGCTTGGCCTTTGGATTGTGCTTCGTCTTTGGCGTCTTGTTGAGTGGCGGCTTCAGTTTGAATTGTAGGGTAGAATAAAAATTCATCAGGCTCCACTTCGATAGTTGAGCTGCCCTCAAGGGTAATTGTTTTGCCGCTGGTACTTGAGCCAAAAGGCGCCCATAACCCTATTAAAATACCAACTATAAGGCACAGAGCCCCTGTTAATAGTTGCGGAATATCTATGTTAAGCGTAAGTTGTTTTTTCATACTACCAGTATAGCAAAACGTTAATGCTTACTTAGTGTAGTCGCGCAACGGCTAATCGCTATTAATCGGAATTTCGTTGCCTGTTAGTTCTGCTTCTTGAAGCAAGGCATCCACAACAGCTACACCTTTGGCTTGGTCTTTTTGCCTAGCAGCCTCAGCTCGTGCCACATAGCCAGTCTCGTTACCCGGGGTTTCTTCAATCAAAGTTCGTTGTCTATCAGCAGCCTTTTGCTCGCCAGCTTCACTTAGTACTATTGTTTCCATGAACACTCCCTCAACTAAAGTTAGATGTTAATAGTAAACAAATTTATATAAAAATCAAAAATTATTCGTATCGCAACGAAGTAATGGGGTCTTTTTTAGCAGCCTGCCAGGCCGGCCAAATTCCAGCAACAACTCCAACAACAGCCGAAACGCTGGTAGCTAGGAATATAGTATTCAAACTAAATGAGCCATTTATATCTGTAGCAATGGTTAGTCCAGCTACAATTGCGTATGCAAGCCCAACTCCGATTAGGCCACCAATAATACTTAAAATAATAGACTCGATTAAGAACTGGCTTAGTACCTGCCAGTTATTTGCGCCAATTGCTTTACGCAAACCAATTTCCCGTGTTCGCTCGGTAACAGACACCAACATAATGTTCATTATGCCAATTCCGCCCACGAACAATGAAATACCGGCAATGGAAGCAACGAAAGTAGTAACTAAGCCAAAAATAGTGTCGGTTACGCTAATAAAGTCTTCTTGTTTTAGAATTGTAAAATCCTCTTCGCCACCATGGTTTGCAATAAGTGCATTTTTAATTTCTTCAATAACTGGGTTAATATCTTCAACTTCGTCATTTATTTTAGCGTCAATTTCTTGAATTTGAGCTACGTCTTGGTTAAAGGTTTTACCTAGTTCTAATGGAATTAAAACAGCTCTGTTTAAGTCTGGCCCGAAGTTTGCGCCAACGTTAAATTCTTCCATGACACCAGTTACAACAAAACCTTCGCCACGGATTCTTAATACACCGCCAATACCACGACCGCCATACAATTCATCTGCTAAGGCTGAGCCAATGACTACTCGTTTTTTGTCTTCGTTTGGAGCAAAGAACTCACCCTCCACAACCTCTTGATTAAAAGCGTCCGGGTAGTCTGAGTTAGTAGCAATTATTTGCGTACCATTGACGCGTTCGTCCTCTGGGCCACTAGTGACTACGCCACTAATTTGCATGAGTGCCGCTGCCGCATCGACGTTAGGATTCTCTTTAATAGTTTGTAGGTCTTGTTCGCTTAGTGTTGTAGCACCAAAAGCGGCAGTCAAGTCAAAGTTTTCAATATTGCCTTCTTCGTCGCGTGTAATTGAAAGTCCTGGTGTAACGCTTATTAAGTTAGCACCCAAGTCATTTATTTCTGACCTAACTTCGGCCTTAACGCCTTCGCCAATAGAAATAACGGTAGTTACAGAAGTAACACCGATTATTATGCCAAGCATAGTTAAGGTAGAGCGTAGCTTGTTTCCGCGTAGTGTTTTAAGTGCCAGTTTAATATTTTCAATAATCATAGAAAAACTCCGTATTCAGTAGCTGGTAGTTTCATTTTTTACTACCTTTCTTGCTTTTGCTAGCTTTTGTTTTTTTGGAGTTCTTCTTAGAGTCGGCTTTTTTCTTTTTTGGTTCTTCCTTTTTAGATTCCTCGTTGTCCGCCTCTTCTGATATATCTTCTGCTTCTTCCTTAGCTGGTGCTGACTCTACAACTTTACCGTCTTCGAGTTGGATTATTCTGTGGGCTTGGTCGGCCACAACTTTGTCGTGAGTTACCATTATGATTGTATTGCCGTCGTCATTTAACTTCTTTAGAAGCTCCATAATGTGCTTGCCAGATTCGCTGTCTAGATTACCGGTCGGCTCGTCGGCTAAAATTATCGAAGGATTATTGGCAAGCGACCGAGCAATAGCAACGCGCTGCATTTGACCGCCAGACAATTCGTTCGGCATATGGTGCAAGCGGTCTTCTAAGCCGACACTTTCCAGCAAGTCTGCAGCATGATGCAAGCGGTCAATACCTTTTAGTCGCTTGGTGTAGACCATTGGTAGAGCGACGTTTTCTAGGGCTGAGTGGCGTTGAAGCAAATTAAAACTTTGAAAAATAAAACCTATTTTGTCGCGGCGAATCTTAGCCAGTGTTTTGTCTTTTAGTGACGACACGTCTTTATTTTGCAATTTATACACACCATCAGTTGGCCGATCCAATAGACCAATTATATTCATTAGTGTTGATTTACCAGAGCCACTAGGCCCCATAATCGCCACTAGCTCACCCTTATTTATCTCTAGTGACACATTGTCGAGCGCTGTTGTTGCGGCATCACCGCTACCGTATGTCTTAGAGATACCTGCAATAGATATCAAACTCATATCTGTACTATAACTGTTGATATATAGTTTGCACAACTACTGTAAATTAGTGTTTACGATAATTTAACAAAATTCTGTTAGTATATTTAAGTATTTACTTAATAATTAACGGAGTAAAATTTATGAAATTACTTATAGTTTTGGGTTCAGCAAGAGAAGAACGCTTTGGTATTACGGTTGCAAACTGGTATTTACGGCAGGCTAAGGCAGCGAACGTTTTTGGCGAAGTAGAACTAGCAGATCTAGCAACAATAGACTTGCCGTTTACCATGGAGCCAAACTCGCCTTCTGGGAGAAAAGGCCAATATGAATATGAATACACAAAAAACTGGTCAAAAATTGTAGATTCCGCCGATGCCTATGTTTTTTTAACTCCAGAATACAATCATAGTTACAGTGCAGTTTTAAAAAATGCCCTCGATCATATTTATGATGAGTGGAACCACAAGCCCGCGGGCTTAGTTAGCTGGGGCGGAGTCGGGGGAGCTCGAGCGATTTCAAAACTAGCTGGCGAGATGCGAAATTACGAGATTGTTCCAGTTAAGAGCGATGTCAGAATAGTGACTCGCGCAGGAGACGTAAACGAATCTGGCGAAATTGAAAGTGAATCGGCTGATCGAGCAGTAGTGCGTCAGCTAGAGCTCTTACTAAAATACGCGGAAGCTTTGAAGCAAATAAGAAGCTAACTAAATTAGATAAAAAACTATAATTACAAGTAAGAAGTAAAGTACAACCAACGACCTAACGGTCCTTCTTGAGACGTTAATGTCCGCAAATTTCTTTGTGTAAAATTGTATAAAGCTTCTACCGCCCATTTCCGGTCGCCATTTTTGTTCAAGCTGTTGCGGTAAACATCCTTTAAAAATGACCCACGAAACTATAGTTACAGCTATAAGTACGGTAGTAAGAGTTTTGGCCAGCTCGTAGAAAATACCCATAGGTAAGCCAAAAACAATAAGCAGAATCCATAGCAGATGAAACAACGCAGCCATATTTGCTTTAACTCTGTTCGACATAATAATTCCTAGTTACTGGCGGAGAGAGGGGGATTCGAACCCCCGAGACCCGATTGGGTCTACTACCTTTCCAAGGTAGCGCACTAAGCCGCTATGCGATCTCTCCGTTTGTAAATTCGTCGAAGCGTGGTCACGTTCCGCGACCCCATAATTTCTGCCAAGCTAACAAGTTAGCTGGTGAAAGTTCTCTTGCAAAATGCTACTAGCATTTCTCACCTTCAGCCTCTCGCCTGCTTGACGGTAGGTAAGGACATCACTCCTAGCAGGTACTAGAGAGCCATAAACTCTCTGCTTAGAAGAGTATACGATTTATATTCTTTTCTAAAAAGAGAGTGTTAGGCGGACGGAAAGTCGAAGAGTAGAGGTGAGTGCGGGTGCACTAACACATACATCTTCGAGCTCCGCCCGCGGTTGAACTAGATCAGGTTAGATGAAGGCTAGGTCTTCATCCGGGTCTGCGGCCACGAACGGCGTTTGTGGTGATTCACCAAGAGCGGCCTTGAAGGCCTCGCAGTAGGCGATGACCTCTTCGATAGACAGAGCGAACTCGCTCTCAGCACGCAATCGGCCGTTGCTGAACGGCACGAAGTTGCTCACGACGTCGGTGATCCCGTACGTTGCGATCAGCTCATCGCGGTCGTCTGGGGTGCCAGTCCCGAACTCGTACCACGCACGGTTCGGGGTGTTCGCGAAGGTAGCGATCTGGCGAGGGCGTTCGGTGAACACCATCCAGGATTCGTTTTCCGCGATCTGCTGAGCATGCCAGTACTCCAGGTCGGCACTGGCGCTGTCGCGCAGTTCTTGTCGTCGTGCCTCCATGAAGCTGTGTCTCTGCTTCATGTGGTAGACCTCATCGAAGGTCAGCAGGGTGCTGACCCCGTTGTTGGCGCTCCCGCGGTAGAGCGGCTTTGAGCCACTTGGGATGTAGATGCCCCCGGGGGAGACAGCGTATTCGGTCATGTCTTGTCCTCCTTAAGGACTCGTTTGACTTTAGTGCCGAATTGTCGGCTTTAAAAGTACAAACATACCCTAAAAGCCAACAACTCAGCTACTGATCTAGATCTGTTAAAGAACACCTAAATCCTCACAGACTTAAGTCTATATATAATAACACAAAAACAACAAAAAAGCAATATCGAGCATGGTATATAATTAGTTAAATTAAGAGGGCAATCTGAATGAACGTAGATATAAACATAGTGGGAGTATTAGCTGGAGCAGCTGCCAGTATAGTTATTGGGTCAATTTGGTATTCAAACGCAGCGTTTGGTGACAGTTGGATGAAATTGGCTGGACTTACCGATAAAAAAGTTAAAGCCGGCATGACCAAGGCAATGATAACTACCTTAATTACCACGTTAATAATGAGTTTTGTATTAGCCCACGTGATCGGCCTGAGCGTATTTTTTTACACTGACTACAGTTATCTGAAAGCAGCTATTATAACTGCACTTTGGATGTGGCTTGGTTTTCAGTTTACCCACATCACTATGAACGGTGCGTTTGAACAGAAGCCAAAAAAATTACAAATGATTAACAAGTTCGGGCAGCTGGCTAGCATTTTAGCCATGGGCATAACTATTGGTTTGATTGGACAGTAAGATTAGCTGAAGGCTATAAAGTCTATAATGTGGCTATACGATGAAAATAATAAATTGAGAATTGTGAAATGCAATCATGAACATGTTTAAAAGCGTCAAAGCTGAAAGCGTAGAGACTTATTTAGACTTAGTGCCGGCAGAGCGCAAAGAAATAGTTGAATTTTTGCATCAATTTATTCAAAAAGTAGCCCCACAGCTTAAACCACATTTTGCCTACAATATGCTTGGTTACGGTAGTTTTGATTACTTAAATTACAAAAAAGAACAAATTAAGTGGCCAGTTGTGTCATTAGCGAACCAAAAAAGCTACGTCAGTGTGTATGTCTGCGCGCATGATGGTGGGACATATCTTGCAGAGAAGTACAAAAAACAACTCGGCAAAGTAAATGTAGGTAAAAGTTGTATTCGTATAAAAAAACTTGAAGATATAAATTTAGACGTACTTGAACAGGTTATAAAAGAGGCATCAAAGGCTCCTGGATTAGTCGGAGCGGGGGAGCATTCAAAATAAGCATGGTCGAAAAATTTCAAACCCTTCATCCTGACCCGGAAAAAACCGGAGTTAATATTGATAAGACAAAATATGACTACGTAAAAAATGCTGTTTTGAACATTTTAACGAAACAACAGCCGCTGACGCCCAAGCAACTATTTGAGTTTATCGACAGAGATTATTCTACAAATTTTGATGGCTCAATTACATGGTATGCAGAAACGGTTAAGTTAGACCTTGAAGCTCGCAAGAAAATAAGCCATGACAGAAAAACACGCATGATCACGTTGCTATAAAATGAAAAAAGTGCAAATTACTGGCTATGGTGGAAGCGGCAAGACTACACTAGCAAATAACTTGTCGCAAAAACTACACATTCCTCATTATGAAATAGATGGCCTATTTTGGTTAGAGAATTGGCAAATGAAAAATACAGAACTCTTTACTCGCGAGATTGGGCACATAGTGGCGACTGAGTCTTGGATTATATGTGGTGCATACAACAAAATTCTAAAAGGTAGAATACCAAAACAAGCAGATACGATCGTGGTTCTTTGTTATCCCCTAAGGATAATTTTTTGGCGCTCCCTGAAGCGGACTGTACAAAGAGCTATGACTCACAAAAGGCTCTGGGGCACAAACTATGAGAGTCGTACTAATTTGTTATTAAGACCCCGCCGTACTCATACAGGTATAATGGTTCGTAAGTATATAAAAAACGGACGGTATTACTTTTTGGATCGTGCTAAAGAATTTGCATCGCAGAGAAGCATAGTAAGTTTTAATCATCCTAAGGAGCTGGAACAGTGGCTGACAGATCTATAGTTCGGTGTAGTTGGGCTACAAGCGACGAACTATATATTAAGTATCACGACGAAGAGTGGGGTGTACCTGTGGGGCTTGGCTCCAGGACGGCAAAAACCAGCGCACGAACCGCCCAGTCACTTAAAGCCAATTTTTCTTCGGTTGACGTACCTTCAGGTACGCCTTTCTCAGATAAAAATGCCTATAAGCCAACTGGCTCGGTCCATGAACCAGGTCTTTCAGCCCAAGAGACAAGCCATGCCGACAGAACACATTTTGAGTTCTTAGTTTTAGAGGGGGCACAAGCTGGTTTAAGCTGGATAACAATTTTAAAACGGCGCCAAGGTTACAGGCGAGCATTTGCTAATTTTGACCCAAAAGTTGTAGCTAATTTTAGCGACAATAAGCTTGAAGAGTTGCGACAGGACACTGGGATTATTCGAAATAAACTAAAGATAAAGTCTGCTCGGACGAATGCTCGTGTTTTTTTAGATATTCAAAAGCAATACGGCAGCTTTAATACTTATATTTGGGCTTTTGTAGGCGGTGAACAAAAGGTTAATGAGTGGCAGTCTGATGATGAAGTTCCGGCTACAAGTATAGAGTCTGATTATTTAAGCAAAGATTTAAAAAAGCGAGGTATGAGTTTTGTTGGTAGCACAATTATGTATGCGCACATGCAGGCCTGCGGATTGGTGTTTGACCACACAGCTAGCTGCTTCAAGTATAAACAGTTGCAAAATGAAAAAAAGATGGTTAAAATATAAAAACTGTTTTTAAAAGTGTTTCATTAACAAAAATCAAAAACTAACTTTCACAATATTGAAAAGCTGGTCCGCTGCATGGCGGAGGGCTATTAATGATTTTTAGAGAGGAGCCTTAAATATGGCTCAAAAACAAAAGCGTTATTGGGATAAAACGCTTAAATATTATTGGCAGAGCCTTAGTGGTAATAAGCTTAGGTTCTTTGCAATGCTTTTACTCGCAATGATTGCTGTGTTGTTCGGCGATGTAGTTGCCACGTATTTTTTAGCAAATTTGTTTGAACAACTACCGGCAGCAGTCGCTGGCAGTAGGCCAGCTCAAGATATATGGCGATTGGTTTGGTTGAGCCTAGGAAGCATTGCCATTTCTTTTTTGTCGTGGCGAACATTTGGCTATGTCTGGTTAAAAGTTATATACGAACTCCCGTATCAAAACTCGAAACGGGTTATGGAGCATATGCTACAGCGCAGTTATAATTTTTATACCAACGCCTTTGGCGGTTCGTTAGTTAACAAGTTCAATCAGTTTAAATGGACAAGTAACGACCTCGTAATAATTGGTACTTTCGAGCTGTTTACATCATTAGTTCGGGCAATAGCATTTTTTATTGTTCTTGTGATTTTGATTCCAGTAGTTGGATGGAGCCTGCTAGTGTGGATAATTTTTTATGTAATCACAGTTATTGCGCTTGTAAATAAAAAATCGCCCCTATCTCGGCGAGCGGTACGAGCGCGAACTAAAACCACCGCCTATTTTGCAGATGTGGTGACCAACATACTAACAGTCAAAAATTTTGGTAAAAGTGAGCTTGAAAAAACAAAGTTTAGGACTGTCATTGAAAGTGAAAAACAAGCCAATCGACGGTCATGGATTTTTGGTGAACACATTCGTACCTACCAGTCGGTTGTTAGTTTTCTGTTTCGAGTTTTCGTTTTAATCTTTGCAGTCAGGGGTGCTCTTAACGGCAGCTATTCGGTTGCGTCTGTAATAGTTGCACAATTTTATCTACAACAAGTAGCACGAGATGTGTTTTCTATTAGTAAGGTTATTCAAGATCTTGAAAAAAGATTTAACGACGCATTTGAAATGGTTGAGATTTTTGAACAACCATTACTTATAAATGATCCGGAAAATCCTGAACCAATTAAAAACGGGAAGGGTGAAATACACTTTTCTAATGTTGAGTTTAAGTACTCAGACGGAGAAGATTCGATTTTAGAAAACTTTAATTTTAAGATCTTACCAGGTCAGAAGGTTGGCTTAGTCGGTCATTCGGGAAGCGGAAAATCAACCCTAACAAAAATATTGCTTAGATACGAAGATATCAAGGGCGGTGAGATTCTTATTGACGGTCAAGACGTTCGTCGAGTTAAACAAGAGGAGTTGCGATCTAAGATCGCTACGGTCCCGCAAGAACCAATACTGTTCCACCGTTCTATAGCTGACAATATTCGCTATGGCGATCCAAGCGCTAGCGACGCTCAAGTTGTTAAAGTGGCTAAACAGGCCAACGCCCACGATTTTATTAAAGATCTACCAAAGGGCTACGAAACTTTGGTTGGTGAGCGAGGCATAAAACTTTCTGGCGGTGAAAAACAGCGGGTTGCGATCGCGCGAGCCATGCTAAGTAAAGCGCCTATTTTATTACTGGACGAAGCAACCAGTGCGTTAGATTCTAAGAGTGAAAATCTAATACAAATTGCACTCGATCGATTAATGAAGCACCGTACAACTATTGTGATCGCTCACCGGTTGAGCACTATTCGCATGATGGACAGAATAGTAGTCATGGAAAAAGGCAAGATAATCGAAGATGGAACTCATGACGAGTTGTTACAGAAAAACGGGCAGTATGCTCAACTATGGGCCCACCAAGCTGGCGGATTTTTAACAGAAAACTAAATAGGTCTACATGGTAGACTTTTAGTATGACCTTTGAATTTAGTATTGATTTAAGTGGAACACCCCAAGAAGTATGGGACTTCTTCGACGATCCTAGAACCATATACCTATGGCAACCAACGCTTACAAATATGGAGCCAGTTCAGGGTGCACCCGGGGAAGTTGGTTCTGTTACAAAACTTACCTACACCGAAAAAAACCGAACCACTGTTATTTTGGAAGAGGTTATCACCAAGCGACCTCCAGAGTTTTTGGAAAACATTTTTACTGATCTGTCAGGTAGCATTCATAACAAAACAGAAAATTATTTCGAGACTTTTTTTGATCAAACCACCTGGCGAATGGTAGTTGAGTTTGAGTTTAATGGGTTCTTAATGAAGCTGCTATCACCGCTCCTGAAACCTTCTATAAAAAAGCGAACATTAGCTGACATGCAACGGTTTAAATATGCCTTTGAAAACAGGCCAAAAGATCCAGATGATGATAAGGGCTCTAAAAAACCAAAAAAATCTAAAAAGAAAAAACCAAAGAAGAGCAAAAAGAAGTCAAAAAAGAAAAAATAATTAGCTAGTTTTTTGCGACCGTGCGATAAAGCGCGTCACAACTTTTCGTGGCAGTATGCGGCATAGTTGAACAGCTGCTATGTTGCGGGTTCCATGTACGGCAACAGTTTTATTTTGCATTAACGAATCCCAGCCATAGCGGGCAACTTCTTTGGCTGTTGGTAGTTTACTTTGATTGGCGAAAACACCTGTATCATTTGTTTTTGCAGTAGCAGCAAATTCTGACTGGGTTGGGCCAGGGCACAAAGCTGACACCACAACGTTGTCATCCTCAAGCTCTACGGCAATAGCCTCGCTAAAACTCAGTACAAAGGCTTTGGTTGCATAGTAGGTTGCCATATGTGGGCCGGGAAAGAATGCAGCAACCGAAGCAACGTTTAATATGTGTCCGCCTCCATTTTTAGTCATATCGTCTGCTGCTTTTTTGGATAACGTCACAAGTGAGCTGCAGTTTAATTGGATCATTTCATGCAGCTTAGTGCTATCTGCATCTTTCAACGAATGCAAGTCGCCGAAACCAGCATTATTAACCACTACATCAACTTTGTAATTAGAGGCTGCGGTTTTATATAGTTGATCGGCTTGGTCAGGCTGACTAAGGTCACTAACTATAACCTCAAATAGCTGGTTAGGGTACATCTTAGCTAGCTCTTTTTTGAGTGCGTTTAATTTGTCTTTACTGCGAGCTGTTAAAACAAGGTTTCGACCTTCAGCTGCAGCAATGTAGGCAAATTCTTTGCCAATTCCGCTGGAAGCACCAGTAATTAATGTTGCATGTTTCATTACGCTAATTGTACAGACAGTGCGTATACTTGGGGTAAAGATTTGGAGGATTCAATGGACGACGTAAAACAGCAAGCACTAGATATTCATAAAAAATTCAAAGGCAAACTTGAGACCGGCCTAAAAGACCCAGTCGATTCGATGGAAAAGCTTAGTTTGTACTACACGCCAGGAGTTGGAGCGGTTAGTAGCTATGTGGCAGAGCATCCAGAAGAAGCTCGTAATTATACTCAAATCAATAATACCGTAGCAGTTGTTAGTGACGGTAGCGCGGTTTTAGGCCTTGGCAATATCGGCCCACTTGGCGCCTTGCCAGTTATGGAGGGCAAAGCCGTGTTGTTTAAAAGCTTTGCAAATGTAGATGCGGTGCCAATTGTGCTCAATACTCAAGACCCCGATGAAATAATAAATATTGTTAAAGCTATTGCTCCGACCTACGGTGGAATTAACCTTGAAGACATTAAAGCGCCGCAGTGTTTTTATATCGAAGAAACACTAAAGCAAGAGCTAGATATTCCAGTATTTCATGACGACCAACACGGAACAGCAATTGTTGTCTTGGCTGGATTAATTAATGCCTGCAAACTAACAAACCGCGACCTAAACGATAGCTGGATAACTGTGAGCGGGGTAGGGGCTGCTGGTGTGGCAATAATCAAATTAATTAAGCAATATGCACCAAAAGCCAACATATTGGCAGTCGATAGTAAGGGTATTATTTGGTCTGGTCGCGACGACCTAAATGAAACAAAATTGAGTTTAATAAAACAGGATTTAATTTTTGCCGAAGACGGCGGTGATTTAGCAAAAGCAATGACCGAAGCTGACATATTTATTGGCGTATCGCTTGGGGGATTGCTTAAAAAAGAGATGGTAGCAACCATGAACAAAGACGCTATTATTTTTGCCATGGCAAACCCTGTGCCCGAGATATACCCAGATGAAGCCAAACAAGCGGGAGCAGCCGTAGTAGCAACGGGGCGCAGCGATTTTGACAATCAAGTTAACAATGCACTAGTGTTTCCAGCACTATTTAGAGGGGCACTTGATAACAACGTAAAAGCTATTACCGAGGAACATAAAATGGCAGCAGCTAAAGCTTTGGCTGGCCTTATAGAAAACCCTACACCCGACAAAATCATTCCAGATATATTCGATAAACGAATATTAGAAGCAGTTTCTTCTGTGGTGAAATGATAGATCCCAAGCAATCACCCAGCTACAGGGCAGATGATTTTAAGCTTAGCGCCAAAATTATTGAAGAGATAGATGCATATTTTTTACCCACTTTGGATAAATTTAATTATCCAAATCCCAAAGTTTTGGTTGTTTTTAGCGGTGGTGTTGCGGTCGGGAAGTCAACATTATCAAGTAAAATTGCAAGAGAACTGAACGGCCTTGTCATAGAAACCGATGCAATTAAAAAATGTATACAAAGCAACATTGACTCGAATCTAGACAGTCGTACACTTGGAAAATATTCATGGGCTTACAGCATGGATTTGTATAGTCGTATATGCAAAATATCGCCTAATGGTTTGGTTGTACGTGACAGCGTAATCGATTGGTACTTTGATCGAATAATTCCAAAATTTAAAATTCAAGGTTTTGAGCTGTTTGTTGTTAACTTTGACGTTAGCAAAAAGAAGCGTGAGGAGTTGATACGAGCGCGCGGTGAAGATAAACCAACCACCACCATAGACAGAATGGTCGAAATGATTGACGAAAATTTGTATCATCAAAGTCGCTTTTTGAACGCCTACCAACCCAACGTAACCCTTGGCGAAGACAATCTATTTGACCATGAAATAGTGATTGATAATTTGAGAGCAAAAATAGATAGTTTAGTTTAGGCTTTTTACAAACTGCTGCTAGCAATTGCTGTTTCAGCTATGCTTAATTTTTATACGTCAAAAACAAGCAATTTTATACAAGTGCTATTATAGAAACAGATAAAAGGAGTAGATCTCATGGATGTTTTTGCATCGAATGGCTTCGATTACATATTAGACGCCAACAATATTAACGTAATGGCAGTATTCGTAGCGGCAGTATTGAGTTTTGTGGTTGGGGGAATTTGGTACTACGAAGGTGTATTTGGCAAAAACTGGCAAAAACTTGTAGGCCTAAAAAAGAAGCAAATTGAAAGCGCCAACATGTCGGTGATCTTTGGTTCTGCTTTTGTGCTTGCTTTAATCCAGGCGCTGTTTATGAGCAGTATAATGAGTGGCTTGAATGTTCGTACTGCTTTCGAAGGGTTGTTATTTGGAGCTGTTATTGGCTCGGCATTTGCTGCGACTGCTGTCGGAATCCAATATTTGTATGCTCAAAGAAAACTAGAGCTCTATGCCATAGACGCTGGGTATATTTTGGCGCAATTTTCTGTCATGGGACTTGTGATTGGTTTGTGGCAGTAAGCTGAACCAGTTAATGGACAAGAAATCAAAAACATGCTAATGTTTATTTTAGTAACATAAAGAAACAAAAATGAATAAATTCGAAGTATTAGCACAATTAGGCGGTGAAAACCCCACTATTACATCAATAGATATTGCTAAGGTAGCTGTAGGCGAAGAGATCTGCACTATTGAATGTAGTGGTGGTTCAAAATACACCCTAGTGGCTGGCGAAGCTGGTAAGTTGATTGTTCGAAACGATACAGAAGAGTCAGAGGTGTATGGCAATGTATTCGAGCTTAATGCTGGGTCCGAAATAACAATAACTAAAGACCAGCAATATAGTCTTGAAGAAAAAAATACAGATCGCGAACAATTTAGCTTACGTAATAAAGGCTCGCTTGCTTCAATTACCGTAAATCCTGAAGTAATAACTCGTGTCAGCGGTGATAAGCAACTATTACCAGAAACTCAAAAAAAGTACACACGAACTAAAAAGGTTTCTACCGGTGAAACCCTTTTTGTCTACCCTGACGAAAAACTTTTCGATGGTGCTTTAGCTCGGTTGCGCACCGCCAAAGCTACAGCCTCGGTCTCGATTGAATCAAATAATTCAAGCGATGAAATCTTAGCGTTTACTTTTTTAGATGAGGACAATAAACCAAAGTCTGTCCCGCCAGTCGCATTTGGCGCTGATAAGGACGGACAGTTTGTGATTGATTCAGCAGTTAGCAACAGATTGTGGGACAAACTTGGAATTGCCGAAGGCGCTAAAATTACACTTGGTTCGGTTAACGGACAGAAGATTTTAGGAGTTGAAAACACCTCGCCGAATAACTCGATTGAAATCGATTTCAATTCAAACAATCGAAGATTTGTTTCAAAGGCTGCGGTGTCGAATCAATTTTCACTAACCTAAGTTGATACTGAACATAATATTTATAGCCACTGTGATGATATGATTACAGTATTAAAACTAGCTGAAAGAACGTAACAGAAAAGCAAGTGCATGGATGAGCGAGAGATAAAGAATAAATTGAGCCCAGAACAATACCGTGTTTTGCGCGAAAACGGCACAGAAGCACCGTTTACCGGCAAGCACTTAAACGAAAAACGCGACGGCAGTTTTATATGTGCCGCTTGTGGTACCCAGTTATTTAGTAGTGAAACAAAATTTGACTCGGGTAGTGGGTGGCCTAGTTTTACCGACCCAATGAACACAGAAAATATAAAACTCATCGAAGACACAAGTCATGGTATGGTGCGAACGGAGGTTCGTTGCGCTAGTTGTGATTCGCATCTTGGACATGTTTTTAATGACGGACCAGCACCGACTGGGCAGCGCTATTGTATTAATTCAGTATGTTTAGATTTTAAAGCTAAAGAAGGAGAAGAGTAGTGAAGGATCAAGATCAAAAAGGGATATTTAAGTCAGACTTAACCATAAAGAGTGTGTATGAAGGAGCCTGGGAATTATTTACTAGTAATTTACGCACGCTAATTACCCTGGCAGCGATTCCGTCACTGCTACTGCTTATAAATGGCTTAATAGGTCTAGGGATATTCGAAGTTGCAGGCAGTGAGGAAAGCTTAAAAGTGGGGGTTGGATTTGCTGGAGTAGCATTTTTTATTGCAACGATTGTGCTGGTAATTGTTGCGAGTATTTTGGTTGAGGCAGGATCAATTAAGGGCTTACTAAAAAATGGCTCAAAGGAATTTAGTGTTAAAGAAGGTTTTGATCTGGGAAAAAAGCACTTTATGGCCTTTCTAGGCGTTAGCTTGGTGGTGGTGCTGTATGTGCTATTCGGACTAATCTTGTTGATTGTTCCGGGTGTGTTGTTTGCAATTTGGTATAGCTTAGCGCCAATAATTGTCTTAGATAAAAATATAAGCACCAGCGATGCAATGAAGCAAAGTAAAGACTTAGTTAGATCAAATATGGGCGTATTAGCAAAAAATTATGTTGTATTTGTGTTGATTTCCGTAGTGCTTGGTTCGTTGTTTGATGACGCATTTTCTAGCGCAATTTATAACCTGTTTGCAAGTGGATTTGGAGCTGCTCTCTACGTCGTAATCTACAAACGGTTACCATTAAAAGATGAGAACTAAATACCCTGATAAATTACAAAAAGGGGACGCCGTTGCTGTTGTGGCCTTGAGTGGCTCTGATTCATATAAAACCAAAGAAGACTTTAAAAAATCAGAGCGGGCCCTAAAGCAACTTGGTCTGACTGTTACATATGGCAAAAATCTCCATAAAGGCGATCTACCACTTGATACACCGAATTTAGCTGATCGGGTTGATGATTTTCATGCAGCTATTGAAGATCCAAAAGTCAAAGCAATTTTTTTATTAGCCGGCGGATGGCATGCAAATCAAACATTACCACTGATTGACTGGAAAAAAGTAAAAAAGAACCCAAAAATATTTTTAGGCCACTCAGATGGAGCGGTGTTGTGTAATGCCATATTTCAAAAAACAGGGATCGTTACATACTATGGCGGCAACTATTCAGCTCTAGGTAGTGATATGGGTGCAGATTTTATTCATTCATTCCTAAAAAAATCGCTCTTTAATGAGTCTGACTTTGACCTAAGCGAGCCCAACAAATATTTCGATATTGATTTCAGTAGTGGTGAAAAAGTCATTACCGAACATAAAAATGATGGTTGGTGGGTCATTCAACAAGCTATAGGGGCAGGCAACATTACTGGCGGAAATCTGTCCAGTGCATTGTTGCTGCACGGTACAGATTTTGCTCCAAACTATAAAGATTCAGTACTGTTCGTTGAAATGCACAGAAACAGCTTGGCAGGTTTTGACCGCATGCTAGAAGCAATATTGCAGCAAAAAGACGGCGATAAGCTTGAAGCATTAGTTATTGGGCGTTTTCAGAGTGAAGCCAACGTTAGTCGAGCTGACTTAGAAAAAATACTGTTAGCTAAAAATGCACTACAAGGCGTGCCGATAATTGCTAATGTTGATTTCGGACACACACTACCACGAGTAACTGTACCTATTGGTGCGAGCTGTTTGGTGCGGGCTACAAAGTCTGAGATACTGATTCGGATAGAAGAACATTAGTGGCGCACTTTGCGCCACGGAGTGTAGTGCATCGAGTAGAGAGTGGTAGACTGAAAATTAATGTAAAATATTACAAGTAGCTTAGAAATTTCAGAATGATTAGGGGTTTATGAATGACAGATAATACAAAAAAAGCTAGCTTATTATGGATTGATTTAGAAATGACCGGCATAGAGCCTGACAACTCAAAAATCATTGAGGTTGGGGTAATTGCGACCGATTGGGATATGACTGAAATAGCTACATATGAAACTGTTATAGCCCAAGACCAGGCCACCCTTGATCAAGCTGACCCGTGGGTAAAGGAAAACATGGCCGAATTATTAAGTAAATCAACCCAAGGAATACCAGAAGCTCAGGCCGAGCAAACCGTGGTTGATTTAGTGCAAAAGCACTTTGACCTAAAGCAACCTGTGTATTTAGCGGGCAATTCAATCCATCAGGACCGTAGATTCATTCGAAAGTACTGGCCTAAATTAGAAGCCTTGCTGCACTATCGCATGGTAGACGTTAGCGCTTGGAAAGTTGTAATGGCTCATAAATACGCCGTTAATTTTAAAAAAGAAAGCTCACACCGCGCACTTGAAGATATTCGTGGTTCTATCGAAGAAATGAAGCTATATTTCGAGCAGATCAAAGATTAATCTAATCGTCCTGCAATGATTTCGGTTAGTTGTTTCTGAATTGCAGGGCTTGCAACACAAAAAGTGAAGTTTTGATCGATACGGTTGAGGGGATTGCTGTAGTCGATAGGCTCGCCATTAGCAGTAGTCCAGAGTGCACCTGCTTCGCTAGCTATTATCTGAGGACCAACGTTATCCCAAATTTTAGAAGTAGTGTTTACACGTGCACCAAGAGCGCCTTCTGCAACATGCATTGGGTCTAGGGCTTCGCAGCCTGTGTTTCTCATATTTCTACAAGCCAGAACAATGTCTGCAAGCACAGAACATTGTTTTTTAGTAAGTTCGGGATTATCTGGATTAGAATCAATACCGAACGAAACAAGTTGTTCAGCTAGTGTGGCATTTTTTGAAACCGCAATTGGGCTACCGTTGCACGTAGCCCCTTTGTCTTTTTCTGCTAAGTACATGCGGTTCATGGCAGGCGCATAAACACCGCCAGCTATTGGTTCGTCCCGGTCCAGAAGCCCGATCATTATTCCGTAATATGGCAGCCCTGCTGCAAAGTTGCTCGTTGCTTCTATTGGGTCGATCACCCACGTATATTGCGAGCTGTTATCTACTACACCAGCTTCTTCGTCGATAATATTGTGGTCAGGAAACTCTGTAGCTACCTCGGAAACAAGGAGCTTGCCGATCGCAATATCTGCATCGGTTAAAACCTGATTTGGGTCAGAATCCTTACTTCGTGCTTCTACTTTTCCAAAATAGTCTTCAGCAATTTCACCGGCTTTTAGAAGTGATTTTTCGATAAATTCACGGTACGGCATCTACGCTGCACCCCTAATAATAAGGCTGAACATGTATATGCCATACAACACTAAGAACATGTAGCCGTTTCGATTAACAAGGGTGTGTCTTGGGTGCGCAAAAGCCATAAGGCCAAACATCAATGCTGCAGCTCCGGCGGCGACGGCGACATCGATGTAGGTTTCAGTCGTAAATTGAAGGGGCATAATAACTGACGACAATCCCAGAACCCAAAACGTGTTAAACAAGTTTGACCCCACAACGTTACCGACCGCAATATCGACTTTGTCATTTCTAACAGCAGCGATGGAGGCGGCCAGTTCTGGTGCCGATGTACCAAAGGCTACGATCGTAAGGCCAATGATCCCATCAGCGATGTTAAAACTCTCGGCCAAACTAGATGCGTTTTCTACTATTAGCTGTCCACCGAAACCTAGCATTACAATGCCGACAAAGGTTTTTAAAAATGTGTTCGCTAGTGATGCTACTTCTTTGTCGTCGCTGTCGTTGGCGTGGCTGTCGACTCTGGTTTTACCGAATGAGTAATATAAAAACAACACAAAGAACGTAATGAGCATTGCGCCGTCTATTCGGTCTAGCCCAACAAAATCACTCGAACCGATAAAGTTGTCTGCAACCAATAAAGCTAAAATACCACCCGCACCCATGCTGAATAATATTTCTCGCCAAACAGTAACCCGGTGTACAGTTAATGGCTTAATAATTGAGGCGATACCGAGAATAAGTAATATATTGGCAATATTTGACCCTACAACGTTACCAATGGCTAACCCTGTGGAGCCGTCGTTAGCTGCGAGTAAACTTACGATTAGCTCTGGTAGAGAAGTACCAAATGCTACCACAGTTAGGCCAACGATAAGCTCAGATACCCCAAGTTTATTCGCCAGTATCGACGCGCCGTCCACTAAGACATCGGCGCCTTTAATAAGTAAAAAGAATCCAAAAGCCAGTAAAAATAACGCACTTAGTATTGCTAACATTGCTAGTTATTGTAATCTATTAGCGATGGATTATGTAGAAGAACAAATAAATAAACTCGGAAGTTTCGAGATCGACACAGAAATAGTGCCCGGCGCTGACAGCTATAGAGTTGATGGAAAACTCTTTGCAATTTATGTAAAAGACAAGACACCAAAGCGGCTGAGCTTACGCGGAGACACCCAGTTAGTTAAACAGCTACGAGAGCGTTACGAGTCAGTTGTTCAGCCCGCCAATCTAGACATCAAAACCTGGAACACCTATATTTTGACCGAACAGCTGGATACAGATTTTATTACTAGCATGATTATTCATAGCTACATAAGTTCGGGCGGGGAATACTAAACCGTTAAGTCGCCTTTAACAGATACGCGCTCATATATTTATGCACAATATTTTGCACAATGTTAATGCTTAGTTAACACATGGTATACAGCCAAGAGTGTTATATGGAGGTATACAGTTTGCGGGAGTACGCAAAGTTCCTTTCCATTAGTTGTCGAGGTGAAATTTTAAAAAACCTTTTTGGGTTTAAAGGAGGGATGCGTTTTTATGAAACGTATTACACACCAACAAATACAAAAACTTGCCCAAAAAAATATTCATCCATCCGTAAGTATCTACATGCCACTGCTTGGAGATTACTACGACATTCGCGAAAGTGGTTTACGACTACTTAAGCAGGCTCGAGACAACTTAATGGACTTTGTCAGCTACGAAGAAGCTCGACAAATATTAGCACCAGCTTATGAAGCAATGCACAATCGCAATAAGTGGGTCCACGAGGACTACGAAGGCGGCGCTGCGATGTTTATTGACGAGACAGGCGTAGAAACCTATGCCTTCCCAGACATGGAGCGAGAGAGGGTCTACGTCGGTCACGGATTTGAAGTAGCTCCACTGTTCGAGCAGCTTGTGCAGCATGGTCGCTTCTACACCTTAAGTATTACCTCGCGATTTGCCGAGCTATATTTAAATGACGTAAAGGGCAGTCATAAAAAAGTCCGTTTAACCAATAAGCGAGCCTTTGCCGATAAGGGCGGGTCGCGTAATTTGTATTCAAAACGATTAGCTGGGGATACGTCGGCTTTTCCAAAGCGATATCTTTCGCAGCTAGACAAGGCAGTGCGAAAGGCAATAGAGGACAAGACTGCACCGCTCATAACTATTGGTTTACCAAAGGCCCAGTCAGCGTTTAGGTCAACTTCAAAATATGACTTGCTTATGCCAGACGGCGTTCAGGTTAACCCTGAGGCCGTGAAGCAGAGTGAAGTTGTTCAACGAGCAGCGCCAATTGCTCAACGGTTCTATGGTTACTACGAAAAGGCTGCGCAAGAAGAGTTTGCCCGTCGGCAAGCAACCGACCAGCCACATGTGGTCACTGGTATGCGACAAGTGCTCGAAGCACTCCGAGAAGGCAAGGTTCGCACACTATTTATCGACCCCAAAAAAGCTGTGTGGGGAGAGCCACTCACAAAAGCCATTCATACAAAACGGCAAAGGGGTGATGAAAATTTAACAAATCTGGCGGTTCGAAGAGCACTCAACTCAAAGGCCGAGATATTTCATCCGTCAGTAGATAATCCAAAATTAGTGAGTGCAATACTTCGCTATTAGTCTTGTGATTAAGGCTAAAGGTCGTTGATCTGGTCTTGGAGTGCGCTGAGGTTGCTAAGTGCAGCCTCAGTTGCATTTAGAATCAACTGATCATCAACGCTTTTCTGTAACTCGTTGAGACTACTGATAGCAACCGTAATTGTATTAGACGAGATTGTTATGGCTTGGCTATTTAGGGTGCCAGATATCTCTGCTGAATCTAAACTTTCTCGAACATTATCAAGCTTACGAACTGGGGCGTAGGTCAGTTCCGGGTAGTTTGTTGCTGCTAGTTGATACAGAGTGCCTAAATCGCTCGCTGTAATAGTCTTAATTGTCGCGGCTAGGTTAGTTACTGCAGGGGTCGTTTCGTAAGTTTGAATAATTTCGTGGGCTACCGTAGCCTGGTTTAAGCTTTCAAGTGCTTTTGTCATTTGCGGCTCGGTTGATTTTCCGCCAAGCAGCGCACTGGCCAACAACAACACAACACCCAAAACACCACCAACTATCGCAAACAGTATCAATATTCGCTGCTTAGAGTCTGCTTGGCGCGGTGCAGGGGTATTAAATTGTTGAAGCATATTCATGCACTAGAGTATAAAGCTAAAGCTTTTGTTTATGAAACATCAACTATAAAGTTGTTGGTATGGAACAAAGTGAAACCTGCCCATTCGACTCAAAAGACACAATTGGCCCTGATCGAATTATTCGTGTTGGCTTAACTGTCATTAGTTTTTTATCTGACCCAAAAATAACCGAAGCACATGTATTGGTTGTTCCGCGGCGTCATGTGGAGCCTCCGTACTCGTTTGCTAACAACGAAACGCTTGAGCGAGAGCACGAAATTAGCCGATTACGCCGAATAATGCTGCGTACTGGTTTTGACGGTGTTGATGTTTTTCAAAAGTCTCGACCATTAGTTGCTCAAGGGCACAATGGCACAAAGGTAGATCATTATCACTGGCATGTTTTGCCAAGCCGGCGCGGAGATGAGCTATATGAAAGCCGACTGGACTGGAGCCAGAAACAACCACTCACAGAAGAAGATCTAGAGAAATGGATTCCAATTCTGCGAGATGAATAAATTACTGTAGATAGCCGCTCAGGTGTAGACTAGAGATATATATGGACGCTGTTTCTGACATTAAAGCAAAGCTTGCACTCGAGGATGTTGTAGCAGACTACCTGGAGCTTAAACGTTCTGGCAGCAACTTAAAGGCCTTAAGTCCGTTTAGCCAAGAAAAAACTCCAAGTTTTATGGTGAGTCCTGCTAAACAGATTTGGCACGACTTTAGTTCGAATAAAGGTGGCGACATGTTCACGTTTATTCAAGAGGTTGAAGGCGTTGAGTTTAAAGAAGCCCTAGAGCTGTTAGCACGTAAGGCTGGTCTTAATTTAGACGACTATCAAACAAAACGTGGACCAGGGCGAGAGGTAAAAAAACAATACGAACGAGCACTAAATTTGAGTGCTCGCTTTTACCAAGAACAATTGATACATAATAAAGCAGCCCTCGATTACGTCACTAAAAAGCGTGGTTTTAATAAACAATCGATTATTGATTTTAATATTGGTTACGCACCAAACAAAACAGATGCACTGTCAAAATACCTACTGTCCAAAGATATTGATACAGAAACTATCGTCAAAAGCGGTTTAGCTGTTGAGCGTCGGGGCCGTTTGGTGGATATGTTTAGAGGCCGGGTATTGGTTGCGTTAGCAGATAGATCTGGCAGCCCAATTGGGTTTACTGGTCGTCAGCTAATTGATGGCGATGGACCAAAGTACATTAACACCGCACAAACTATTTTGTACGACAAGAGTCGTCATGTCTTTGGCTTACATCTTGCGAAAGATGCCATACGAAAACAGGATTTAAGTGTACTTGCAGAAGGAAACCTTGATGTAGTTAGCGCTCATCAAGCTGGTTTTAAAAATGTAGTAGCAACCGCTGGAACAGCGTTAACAATCCAGCAGTTGAAGTCGCTCAAACATCTTTCAAAGAATATTGCATTGGCATTTGACGGTGACGAAGCGGGAGTACGAGCAACAATTCGGGCAATACCGCTGGCACAGGGTGAAGGAATAACTTTGTATGTGCTAAATATTCCAAAGGGCAGTGACCCAGACGACATAATTCAAAATAATCCTGCAGATTGGGAAGAAATTGTTACAAGCAAGGTGTATGCCCCAGAATGGTTACGAATTTACTATCTTGACCAATATGATTTAAAAACCGCTCAGGGTAAAAAACTGTATGCAGATGCAATGATGAATTTATTGTTATTTCTTAAAGATCCAGTTGAGCAAGAGCATTATTTGGATGTTGTAGCTAAAGATATTAAATCCTCAAAAGCAGCAGTGGCAGAGCGGTTTTCGAACTTTTCTCGCTCACCAAAAAAGCCCAAAAAACCAATTAAAACCAGTACGGTTGCTACGCCGCCGCGCCAAGGAGTAGTGGCGAATGATCTGTTAGCGCTGAGCTTGCGATACCCAGCGGCACGGGCGGTGCTACAGCCGTTAAGCGAAGACGTGTGGCAAACAGAACCACAACGAGCTGTATTTACGGTTTTGCAAAACAGCAACAAACTGGCCGATCAACTAGAGTCAGAATTGAAGGAACACGATAATTTTGTTAAAGTACTACAGTTAATTGCTGAGCAGCGATACGATGACTGGCGAACAGCTGACGTAATAGTCGAAGCCGACCAACTTTCACTCAGCCTAAATGAACTCAAATACAAGCAAAACAAAACAACAATAACCGAACAAATTCGCGCAGCAGAAGAGCGTGGAGACTGGGATACAGCAAAAGAATTGCTTGAACAGTGGCAAGATAGTTAAGGAGTTATATGCCGGCAAAGAAGAAACCAACTACAAAGAAGTCAGATGATAAAAAGTCCAAAGCAAAAGCCAAGGCAAGTGCAACTAAAGCTAAAAAAGCTGCACTAAAAAAAGAGGATTTACTAGCCGCAAAAAAAGAACTTTTTGAGCGAGCCAAAAAAGACGGTGAAATTCACCAAAAAGAAATTTTTAACCTTATCCCCGACACCGAAGCCAATGTTGAAATTTTAGACAGCCTGTATTCGGACTTAGTCGACGGCGACATAACCATTCTAAGCGCCGACAGCGATGACGAAAGTATTGATGACATTGAAGAGCAGGCGAAAAACGATAAATACTTAGATGACATTTCTGATGACTCGGTTCGTTTGTACCTGCGTGAGATCGGTAAAATTCCATTGCTTACTGCAGAAGAAGAAGTTACCCTAGCTCGCCGAGTCCAAAAAGGCGACAAAGTTGCCAAAGACGAAATGGCCGAGGCAAACATGCGATTAGTGGTTTCAATTGCTAAACGCTATGTCGGACGTGGTTTGGATTTGCTGGATTTGATTCAAGAAGGAAACACCGGTCTACTACGGGCAGTTGAAAAGTTTGACCCAGAAAAAGGGTTTAAATTCTCTACCTACGCCACGTGGTGGATCCGCCAAGCTATCACTCGAGCCATCGCCGACCAGGCCCGAACTATCCGAATACCAGTACACATGGTAGAAACTATCAACAAACTATTGCGTACCCACCGTCGCATGACTCAAGAACTTAACCGCGAACCAACCAACGAAGAGCTTGCCAAGGAGCTTGAAATCGAAGTCGACAAAGTTGAACACATCATGAAAATCAAGCAGGACATTAGCTCACTTGACGCTGCTGTGCGTGACGACGAAGAAGACTCAGTACTTGGTGACTTTATCGAAGACGAGGATACACCGAGCCCGACTGAAAGCGCGACTACTCAATTACTAAAAGAACACGTTAATGAAATGCTTAGCTACTTAAGCCCGCGTGAACAAAAAATCCTACGTATGCGTTTTGGCCTCGAGGATGGAAAAACCCATACACTTGAAGAGGTTGGCACAGAGTTTGGTGTTACTCGTGAACGTATTCGTCAGATTGAAGCAAAAGCCCTCGCAAAACTACGCAAGCACCGCGACGCATCTAAAATTTCGGATTACATAAACTAACAATGATATTCGGATTATCTGGCACCAACGGCGCAGGTAAAGACACAGTTGCAGAGATTCTACGTGACAATTATGGCTACTTGTTTATTTCGGCTACTGATATTCTCCGTGATGAAGCTCGCAAAAGGGGTTTAGATGTTTCGCGGAAAAACCTTCGCGATATAAGCGCTGAATGGCGGCGTGAATTTGGTATGGGAGTATTGATTGACAGAGGACTAATTGAATACGAAAAAGTACAGAGTCAGTACGAGGGCTTTGTTATTTCGAGCTTACGCCACCCTGCCGAAGCCGATGCTATACATGCTGCAGGAGGCAAAGTTATTTGGGTAGATGCTGACCCGCAACTGCGATACCAGCGCGTGCAGTCTGCTGACCGCGGTCGGGCTAGTGAAGACAAGATAAGTTTTGAAGAATTTTTAGCTCATGAGAAAAAAGAAATGAACGTTGGCGGTGACGCGGCTACCTTGAAAACAGCTGCCGTTAAAGAGAAGTCTGATGTAACACTACTGAACGAAGACGATGGCATAGAGGCGCTTAAAAGCAAACTTGCCTCCATGCTGGAAATGTAATTCAATTTAAAACTAACAACATTGTTCTATATAATATAAGTGTGAATAATTCCATAACCAACGTGTTGCTGGTGGGTGTATGAGCGAAACTGCTATTCCTAATCCAGAACAGAGCGGATCTGGAAGATCTTTTGAAGAAAATTTAGACCTAATTCGCAGCCGTTTGATGATAGACAAAAAAGATGCCCGCTGGAGACATATCAAGGCTCATTTTAGCGGCAGCCTTGAAACTGACATTAATGATCAAGAGCAAGAATTTTTTGATGTGATGACAATGATAGGTCAGCGATGGGTTTTTGCGTCGCATAGGTATCTAAACCCAACACCGGTGCAGCACGATACTCTTGGACTGCTATGTGGTGTGGTGAGACGGCCAAGTAATGCAGGTAGTGAAAACGAATCATGGAGCACTCAAATGATGGAATTAAAAGATGTATTTACGTATGTTCAACGCAAGCACGATGTAGAGCTCGGTGATGTAATAGCCGAGTATTTGCACGCCATTGATAGCTTCGCCACCATATTTGAAGAAAAACTATAGCCAGTAATGATCACCCTCAAAGCTCATGCTTGCCTGAGCAACGGGTGGCTGCGTAGTATTAATAAATGCCAGAACTGCCCCAAATAAACAGCCCAGAAGGCAGCGAATCTTCTGAGCCGCTGGATTTCCATGAGCGGAACCTACTACTGTTCGAAACATATATACCTGCAAAGGATCTTATACAAACCATCCAGGAAGATCCTGGTATCTATGACCAGCTTGGTGATAGCGACAGGCGCTTATTTGAGCATGGCAAGCAAGCGTATGAAGATTTAATTCATGGCAATACTGGCTTGGTAGTTTTCCACGCAAATAGACACAAAGTCTCACTAGAAGAACGTGATGAATTAATTCAGATCGGCATGATCTCATTAATTGAAGCGGTGCAAGATTTTGATCCCGATCTTGGCTATAAATTTTCTACATTCGCAACGTCAAAAATTAGACCTGCGTTAGCACATGCAAGAAATGAAAAATTTAGTCCTTTGAGTCTCCCTAGACAGCTACGCGCAGATATTATTGCATTGCGTGCTGCTTCTCGGGAGATAAACGATTACCACGGCAGGCAACCGACCACAGAAGAACTTAGTCTAGCGACTGGTTTTTCTGAAGATAAGATTCAAAAGCTGGAAAGAATAAAAATTGAAGTCCGAGCACTATCGCTAGATAAAAGAATGTCCGACGAAGCACGATCAAAGACGTTAGGCGAAATGGTAATTGCAAGCTCAAACGCTGAAGACGACGAGTTACAGCAACGGGTTGGCCAGCTATTAGAAGATAAATTATCTCAGCTATCAGAACGTGACCGCACCATAGTTGAATTACGACTTGGTATCAACGACAGGCCTGTGACGTCGCTGCGCAGTATCGGCGATATTGTCGGGCTAACACGACAGGGCGTGAAAATAGTTTCAGATCGCTTCACTTTAGCAATAAGTAAGGTGCTCGAATCAGAATTTGGTCCAGTGGCAGATGTAGCAGACACTACTCGAAAGATGACGGTAAAAATCCGCGGCAGAAAACACGAACCATTGGATGTGAGTCAAGCTGGGTTTAGTGAAAAACTTGCAGACCTATCCGACCGACAAAAAAAATTGATCTGGCTATTTTTTGATCAAGAAACTGGTGAACAGATTCGGACTCCAGGCGAAGTGCACGAACTTCTTGGCGTAGACGAGGATAAGGCGCCATCGGCCCGGTCATTACGGACGTACCTGTATGAAATACGCAGTGAATTCAAGACATAGTCAGTTTATGCTTATGCTAGACATTGTCGAGCTGTGGGTGTTTATTTATATCAATGAATATCGAAGCTTCGCCACAACAACCTAAACAGGATAATTTTGCCGGTAAAGACCGATTTATTAGTTTTATGGCAGACGTTTTGGGCGTTGAAGAAGAATCATTGCAGGATTATTATTCTGAACCTGAGCAGGCAGTCCAAGCACTTGAAATCATCGGAAAGGCGAAGTTGGCAGCAGTAAGCACACGAGAAAGCAGCTGCGACGTTGCGGGTGTTGTTGCCAAGCATATTGGCATTGGAAGAGAAGAAAAACTCGCATATTCTGAGTTCTATCACGGATTCGGCTATGCAAGTGCTAACTCTGCATGTGCAGCGGCGTACCAGTACAAAAAACGAGCACCGAAGTATCTAGCAAGTGTCCTACCATATTCAGATCTCAAAGATCAGTCTTTAAATTTTTCCGATAGGCCAAAGAGGAACAACATCACCAGAAACAATGGCCATAAATTACCAGGCCCAAGCAAGTCACGCCAAAAAAGGCGAAGCACAAACACGAGTAGTGGGGAGATTCGGAATGGTGTAGCTCAGGATCTTCTTGATATTTATTTTTCAGATATTGGTAAGCATGAATTACTAACTGCCGACGAAGAAGTGCAACTAGCAAAACAAATAGAAGCAGGACGGGCAGTTAAAGAAGAAGTTAAAGACGTGACTGTTCTCACCCCGCAGCAGCATGCGACTCTCAAGCAAGCAGATATGGCTTTTGAGCGTTTCGTAGTCGCAAATCAGCGTCTTGTAATTAATATTGCTGCAAAGTTTTCTAAACGCACATCTATGGAGCTTGGTGAGCTCATTCAAGAGGGCAACCTGGGGCTGCACCGAGGTGTTGAAAAGTTTGATTGGCGACGTGGGTATAAATTCTCTACCTACGCTACATGGTGGATCCGACAAGCTATTCAACGAGCCATCGCCAGCCAAAGTAGACTAATTCGATTACCTGTCGCAGTGCATGACAAGTCCATAAAAGTAAGAGCAGCACATAACAGACTATTAACCGAAACTGGCCAAGAACCAACCGATCAAGAGCTTGCGATTGCAACTCGATTAACTCCAGAGCAAGTCGCAGCGGTTCGTAATGTTGAACCTAAAGTAAGCTCACTAGATGCCAAAGTTAAACCAAGCAGCGATTCAGCAGAAATGTATGGCTTTAGGCCTGATGATGGCCCAACACCAGAGGAGGAAGTCGTTATTTCTCAATTAACTGCAGAGGTCCATAAAGCACTAAACACACTCGACGAACGATCGCGATATATTATCAAAGCTCGATACGGCTTAAATGGAAAGAAGAGGTCGCGCGACAGTCTTGGTGAAGAACTAGGAACTAGCAGAGAAGCAATTAAAAAAATTGAGATTAGGGCTCTAAGACGGTTGTCGCAACACGCACCAGATTTGCGAGCGTATGTGGCTTGAGGAAGCTGTATACTTAAAGTGTGAACAAACCTAAAAAACTAGTAGTAATTGACGGTAAATCGGTTTTTTATCGGGGCTACTATGCTATGCCAAATCTTAGTTTGGCCGACGGCACTCCAACCGGTGGTGTTTATGGGTTTGCGGTTTTGGGGCTTGAAATACTTAAAAAAATGCAGCCAGACTATGTGGTGGTTGCGTGGGACAAATCTAAAACTAACATCCGGTCGCGCTTAAAGCTGTATCCCGAATATAAGGCTAATCGAAAACCCATGCCCGACGACATGCGGGCTCAAATTCCACTTGTCCGTAAATTACTCGACGCCTTTAGTTGGGATTTATTAGAGTGCGACGACTACGAAGCCGACGATATTATGGGGACGCTTGCCAAACAAGTGTTTGAAGAGGATGGCACCGAAACAATTATGGTTACCAGCGACCTCGACATGTTGCAATGCGTCAATGAACACACGACTGTAGCAGCTCTTAAAAAAGGTCTTAAAAATGTCGTATATTTTGATCCTAAAAATTTCCGTGAAACCTATAAAGTAACTGCTGAACAATTTATTGATATAAAGGCACTTAAAGGTGATGCCAGCGACAACATCCCAGGGGTCAGAGGCGTCGGCGAAAAAACAGCTATTAAGTTGATTGACCAATACAACTCGCTGGATGGAGTCTATGAACATATAAACGAGCAAAAAGGGGCACTAAAAACTAAGCTGGAAGCCGACAAAGACATGGCTTATTTAAGCCGAAAACTGGTAACCATCATGCTAGATGCGCCAGTTAAATTGGATCGGAAAAAGGCTGCCATCGACAACGTTAAACCGGCTGATATTAAGGCGCTATTTGATGAGTATCGTTTTAGGTCACTTATAAACCAAATACCACAAAGTTGGCAGCAAAGTGACGATGACATTGAAACGAACTCTATTAAAACAACAATGCAGTTTAAAAAAATGTACTCATTGGACGACCTCACTGACAAAAAAACGCTCGCCATGTTTATTCATGACGACGAAGTATGGGTCAGCCCTAATAAAGATACCGTGTACCTATTTGACCCAAAACAACTGAGCAAACTAACTAGTCTACATTCGGTGATCGGTCACGACGTAAAAGAAGTATTAAAGCTTTTTGCTCGCCATGCAGCGCCAATGCCAGATGTAGAACACGACACTCGTGTGGGTGGATTTTTATTGAACGGCTTACTGCGCGAACAAGACTTAAGCAGTCTAATTGGCGGAGAGGTTGATCAGTCTGAGCCGACGCAAGTACTGACTGCTATTTGGCAATTATATGAACAGCAAAACAAAGAACTACAGCAACTACCAAAAGTACAGAAAATCGCCCAGTCAATGGAGTGGCCAATAATAAAAGTACTCGCTCGCATGGAGCATGAGGGGGTTTTTCTAGACACTGAGTATTTAGAGCACATGTCTGACAAGCTTGAGGATCAAATAACTGACATTGAGCAAGAAATTTATGGACATGCCGACACAGAATTTAATGTAAATAGCCCCGGGCAGTTAGCTGACGTCTTATATGGCACTTTAAATATTCCAACTGATTTTATAAAAAAGACAAAAAGTGGGTTTTCTACTGCTGCGAGTGAACTCGATAAAATAAAAGACCTGCATCCAATTGTTGCGCTAATTTTTAAGTACCGCGAATGGACAAAACTTAAGAGCACCTATGTTGATGCGCTACCGAAGTTAATCGATCAGCATTCACGTTTGCACACAACGTATTCTTTGTCAGTCGCAGCTACAGGTCGGCTGAGTAGCCATGACCCGAACTTACAAAACATTCCCATTCGCACTGAGTTGGGTAAAACAATTCGCCATGCGTTTAAGCCGGCTACAGGGAATGTGTTCATTAATGCAGACTACTCACAATTTGAACTACGTTTAGCCGCAGCTCTTGCCCAAGAACCAGCAATGATCGATGCGTTTAAAAAAGACACTGATATCCACCAGGCAACAGCCGCTCAAATGTATGGCATTCCGGTAAACGAAGTGTCTAAAGAGCAGCGCTATAGTGCAAAAGCCGTTAATTTTGGAATTATGTATGGCCAGGGACCGCATGGGCTCAGTCAAGGCACGGGTATGACTATGGCCGAGGCTAAAAAATTTATAGAAAAGTATTTTGAAATACGACCTAATATCAAAAATTACATTGAACAAATAAAACAGCAGGCTAAGGACGAGGGATTTGTAGAGACATGGTATGGTCGCCGTCGACCAACGCCAGACGTACAGTCGTCTAACTTTATGGTGCGAGAGGGTGCTTACCGCGCAGCAGTAAATATGCCAATGCAGGGTACGGCAGCCGACATTATGAAACTGGCAATGATCAATATCCAAGAGTATTTGGACCAAAAAGTGACAGATGGAACGTGGAAAATGGAAGATGCTCCAAAAATGCTGCTCCAAGTGCATGACTCAGTGTTGATTGAATGTAGAGAACAAGACGCTGAAGCCGTAGCGAAAAAAGTCCAAGAAATTATGGAAAATACAAATACCGAAATGCCCGTAACATTTAAGGTTGACTATGCGATCGGCAAGACGTGGGGCGAGATCTAAAAGCCTACGGATTGCGTGACTGTACGCTGTCTTACGTTTGGTACAATTAAGTAAATATAACGGGTGGATGGAGGGTTCATGGCTTTAGGAGAAAGTTTAAAGGAAGAATTAGCAGTAAGTCTGTATGACATTGGTGTAATTAAGTTCAGTGATTTTGAATGGACTCTGAAAAGTGGCAGAAAATCGCCAGTTTACTACAACCAGCGTGGCATTGGTTCATGGTCAGGCTCTTCAAACCGTGAACGATCCTTACAGGCAAGGGATTTATTAATTGAAGGTATATCTGAAGCTATTGATGACATGGTAGATGAGGAGGGGGGCTATGATCATCTGTATGGCCTTCCGCAATCGGCTACACAACTAACTGGAATGATAGCCGAAAGAAGAAACGATTCAGTACTTTGGGGACGAGTTGGGAAAAAAGATTACGGAGCACATGCACAATTAGAAGGTAATTATGGCGAGGGGCAATCTGTTGTTGCGATTGATGATGTCATTACAAATGCCGACTCAAAACTAGAAGCAGCGGAAAGCATGGATGCCGCAGGTCTTGATGTTAATGGATTTGTAGTGGTAATGGATCGACAAGAAGGTGGGCAAGAAACACTTAAGGCTGCTGGGTATACTCTAGTCAGCGTATTGAACATGGCAGAAACAGTCAGGATGTTACGAGAGAATGACCGCATAGGCAATGTTGAGTTTGAATGGATGGCTCAATACGGCAGAACCCTCATTCAAGATGGAATTGTTGAACGTTATCCAGTTACTGCATAGTTATAAATTTAGTTAATAAAATTTAAAGTGATGGGAAAGGGGTCAGAGATGTTAATAGACAAAATCGGCGAACTGGGACCAGATGAACGAATAATTATTGCGTATGACGGAATGAACTTGGAAGAAGCAGCCGAATTGCATGCTGAGTTCAATGACGCAGGCTATCACCCAATCGCAAAGGGCAACTCACTTGTAACTCGTCCAGGTTTAGACGCGGTTATGAGTGTATTTGGCGAGATGGATTCAGGAGTAATGTTTGACCCTAAGCATCACGATACAGATAACACTATGTATAACTACATCACTGAAGATGCGAATGCGAAACCAAATCCTCCCTTGCTGCTAACACTCCATGCAGCAAACGGCATGGGGGCTCTTCAGGAAGCTGCAAGAGCTAGATCTGAGTCCGTAGGCGTTGATTCGGATATTCTAAACTTACTCGGAATAACAGTTTTAACCTCACTAGATAATGAAGATGTTGTCAGTATATTTGGCGAAGGAGCAACTGCTGAAGCAAAATTTGTTGATTTTGCGCACAGAGCAGAAGAAGCTGGTTTGCAAGGGCTTGTATCGTCTGGACAAGAACTTGTAGAGGGTTATCGACACGAAAGATTAAATGGACTGCTAAGAGTAATTCCAGGTATTAAACTTCCAAAAACAGCCGATACTGCTGGTCAAAAAAGGCTTTATACACCAGATAGAGCAATTGGCGAGGGTGCGCATTTTGTAGTAATAGGACGAGCAATTACGCAGGCAGAAGAACCATTGGCTGCACTAGAGCAAGCTATGGATTTGATCGATAAAGCAGCTTAGTATTTCAAGACTGCTAAAATTAAGCCATGCCAGAGCTTCCAGAAGTAGAAACAGTTAAATTAGGTCTAGAAAAGTTAGTTGTTGGTAAAAGAGTCGCTAGGGTTAGTTATAACTGGCCGAAGGGATTCCCTAATACGCCAGCTGACGTAGATCAGTTTTTGGTTGGCGCAACTATTACAGCTGTGCGCAGACGAGCAAAGGTTTTACTTATTGATCTAAACACAGACTACTCATTAATGATCCATTTAAAAATGACCGGGCAACTTGTTTTTGTGCAACAAAAACAAGAAAGTAAAGAGGACCGAGAAGAGAGGGGTGATAGCGCAGGAAGTTCAAATACCCTCAACTCAAACTCTAATCTCACTACTCAGAACTCTGAAACGAACGAAGTTCGTTTTGGCGCCGGCCATCCAAGCGATTCATTAATAAATAAACTTCCTGACAAATCCACACGAGTAATATTTTGCCTCCACAGCCCTTTCAGAAAAGATAGCGGACTTGGTGCAAATACGCGAAAGCAGCGAAGCGCACAAGTAGATGTGGAGACACCACTTCGACAGAGCACTGCAGATTCTGACAACGAAATTAGCCAAGAACAGTGGCAGCGTTTTGGGCTGAGCCCAAAAGTAGGGCACTGTGACTCGTGCTTATTTTTTAATGACCAGCGTAAGTTCGGCTGGGTAAAGCTATTGCCTACCGAACAAATAAAAAACGACCCCTTTATGCAAAAGGTCGGTCCAGAGCCACTCTCCAAATCTTTCACGGCTACTGTTTTTATTCCCCGTATTCGTAAGCGTGCAAATTCGTCCATTAAAGCAGCCCTATTAGATCAAACCGTTCTGGCTGGCATTGGTAATATTTATGCCGACGAAAGTTTATTTGGGGCACAAATTCATCCTGCAGTAGTAGTAAAAAACCTGAATGACGCTGATTTAACCCGCCTGCTTACAGAAATAAAGTCAGTACTACGGCTTGCCATAAAAAAAGGTGGTAGCTCGGATAAAAACTACGTAAACGCAGAAGGAAGAAAAGGAAGTTATATAGATTTTGCTAAGGTTTTTCGACGAGAAGGATTGCCGTGTGTTGTGTGTGGTGCTCAGATAGAAAAGTCACGAATTGCTGGACGAGGTACACACACCTGCCCAAGCTGCCAAAGCAAAACTAAATAGCGTATCCTAGAGGTTATGACATACTCATTTATCGGCACCAATATTCATGCAATCCGTAGTCATATACAGGAGTTATTTAGCAAAAGTGGCTTAAGTTCGATCACTCGGCTTGATGGCGAAAACATAGCACTGGAAGAAATAAAACAGTCGTTGAATGGGCAGTCATTATTTAGCACGGGTAGCTTTGTTGTTATCAAAAATCTAAGTAAACACCCAAATTTAAAAGATAAATTAGCTGAAATAATAGCCATGGTTGGCGATGAAACTACCTGCATATTCGTAGAACAAGACATCGACAAGCGAAAGAAATTCTTTAAAGATTTAAAAAAACTTACAACCTATAAAGAAATAAATGAACTGAATCCTACCCAAGCTGCTGAATTTGCCAAAGGCTATGCTAATCAAAAAGAGCGTGATTTATCCTCAGCTGATGCTGCGTATTTGGTTTCAAGAGTAGGCGCCGAACAGTCGCGGTTAGCAAACGAACTCGATAAACTCTTTCTATACTCAAAGACTATAGACAAAAAAACCATCGATGAGCTGACGGAGCCGACTCTACAAGATTCGGTTTTTAATTTAACCGACGCGATATCTGCCAAAAATAGCGGTAAAGCTCTCACCATATACCAATCTCTGCGACAGCAGCAGGTTCACCCGATGGAAATTATGGGGACGCTAAGCTGGCATTTGCATACGGTTACTCAAATTTTTTATTTAAAAAATCAGGGAAGCGCACAACAAATAGCCAGAGCTGTAGGGTTGCACCCATTTGTGGTAGAGAAAAATCTACGCTCAGTTCAATCACTTTCACACGGTCGTTTAAAAGAAATAATTAACTTTGCGATAGAAGCAGATGAATCTTTGAAAACAAAAAGCCTCAACCCAGATGACGTGGTTGAGGCTTTGTTGATTAAACTATGTAAGTAAGTTTATTTACTAGTCTTTTTTGCAGCAGGTTTCTTAGCTGCTGGTTTTTTAGCAGGAGCTTTCTTTGCTGGAGCTTTTTTCGCAGCAGGCTTCTTGGCTGCTGGTTTTTTTGTTGCTGTTGGTTTAACGCCAGCTTCTTTAATAAGCTTTGCAGCTGCTGACTTTTTACGCGCAGCATTGTTTTTGTGCAATAAATTCTTTTTAACAGCTTTATCAAGTTGAGATACAAGCTGCGAGTGAGCTTCGCTGATTTTTTTTGTGTCTTTGTTAGCTACCGCTTCAGTAAGTGCTTTACTGCGTGCGCGTAATTCGTCTTTAAACGATCGGTTACGTGCTCGACGGGTAATTTCTTGTCGCATGCGTTTTTGCGCTGACTTAATAATTGGCATTGACTCTCTTCTCCAAACTTACATTTATAAATATCTTCAGAGCAGTACTATACCGCTCATCTGTTGATAAGTAAAGGTAATAACTTGAAAAAACTATATTAAATAACATACTATACTTATATATTGACAAATATGCATAAATAAGCTAATGTTAATACATCAATCAAAAAAAGCCCGCCAAAACGGCAGGTAAAAATAAAAAACAAAAAAGGAAAAAAATGGACATTCACGACGGACAACACATTGACGTAACAGAAGAAATTATTACTCAGGCAAGTCGCTGGGCAAGTAATTTAATCTCTGATTTAAATTAATAATCGAAAAAGGATACTAACGTAACATGGACCCATCTAACCAACAGCCACAAACTCAGCAGCCAGCAAATCTGACTCCTAAGCAGCAGATTGCTGAACAAATTAAAGCTGCAGCGAACATTGTTGTTTCTACTAATAAACAACCTACTCTAGACGAAATCACCACTGTTATTGGGTTTACTCACATGCTGCAGGCAATGGGCAAACATGCTACAGGAGTTATTAGTACCACCTTGCCAAAGGCCGTAGAGTTTTTAAACCCGAAAGCCGTAATAGAAGGCGACACAAAGCGTCTACAAGATTTTGTCGTCTCACTCCATAAAGACAAAGCTGACAAATTACGCTATAAGGTTGATGGCGACCATGTAAAAATATTTATTACGCCGTACAAAACAGTTATTTCAGAAAAAGACTTTAGTTTTACCGCTGGCGATTACAACATAGATACTGTTGTGGCTGTTGGTGTTATGCAGCGCAATGACGTTGATGACGCTTTACTAGTGAGCCCAAGAATCCTTGGCGACACTAAAGTTGTTACTCTGAATAAGGGTGAAGCGGTCAGTACTTTTGGTGCTGTTAATTGGAGTGAACCACAAGCTGTATCGGTTGCCGAAATGGCAATGAGTATTAGCGAATCCCTTGGCAGTGGCTTACTTAAACCAGAAAGCTCACAAGCATTACTGACAGGGTTGGTGTCTGCAACAGACCAATTTGGTAACGATTTAACTACTCCTAAAATTATGACAATGGCAGCACAATTAATGGCTGCTGGAGCTGATCAACAAGTTATTGTTAAAAATCTACAAGACGCTAATCACGTTAAAGTGGTGAGTAACGCGGCTGACCAACCTGAGCCGGTTGCCGAAAAAACAAACGAACAACCGACTAAGGCACACGCTAAGCCAGTTAAAAATGAACAAGCTCAACCTGAGCAAAAGTCAGACGCGAGTGAGCAAAAGCCAGAGCCAAAAGAAGAAAAAACAGTTAGCGAGGTTGCTCGCGAAGAACAACCTGCGTCTGAGCCAGCAAAAAAAGAACAGCCAAAAACAAACAGCGACACTAAATCAGAGCCACACGTAAACACGTCACCAGAACTCCCTACCTTAAAATCAGTACTTGAAAATAAGGCAGTCCCAACTCAAGAACAAGCAAGCCAAAAGCCAGCTTCGGAATCCGCACATAAAACCGCTACAGATAACACAGGTGTAGACAGCGCACGTGCGGCAGTAAAGCAGGCCGAAGATGCTCGGGCTCCGAAAAATCCAGAACCTACCCAAAGCTTGAACGCGCAAAATGTTGAAAACAACAGTTCTGGCGACATCGAAATCGACCACAACGGCGATATCCTTTTACCACAGTAAGAAAAGCGTTAGAAAGAGAAATACGGTTCTAAGTTTATGAACGAAGCCTTTCCAGTTAGTCCAGATAACGAACTTACATATACCAGAGATGGGTTTATGGCTCCGATTGAATTTGTGAATAGCTCCGCAGATACTGATCTAGAAGTGACATTACCGGGTTTTGCAGAATTTATTAATCAACCCACACCATTGGTAGATGCAGCGATTGAGAAAATCTCTCACTCTAGATCAAGAGTTATAGAGAGATTTAAGACCAGAACTCTAGAAGATACTGAACTCGAGGACTTTGAACCTTTTAGGGTGTTTAATCGCGCCTCTAAGCTCGATCCTATTGACCCCGAAATCGCAACGGTTATTGCTTTAGCTGAAGACTTAGATTTGCGCTTCAAGGACTTTGCCAACCAGAAGTATGTGCCACGCAATTTGCGCAGAGGCTTAGAGCCGGAAAGATCTTGGAGCGGTAGCAACTGGCCGCAAAACGCGTCAATAACCGGCGAGCATTGGGCTGTATATGTGCCTAAGGGTCAAAGAGAACGAGCATGGAATAGTATGCAAGAAGTAGTTACTTCTACATTTATGAAACGGTTTCATTTTAGACCTCAACTAGATGTTCTAGATGAGAACGACGAGCCGACTCGAGTAATTTTTAAGGCATCGATCTTGCCATACGCGGCTTGGCAAGGGTTCCCGTTATATCCGGAAACAATACAGTATCAAGAGACTGGTGAAACTGAGGTTGTTGATAAAGCAAAACAAACGCAAGAGCAAATTAGACAGTCTCTTAGGACTGATTTTTTGTTTAGAGGACAACCAAAAGAGGAAGTGGAAAATTATCCACGTGTTTTGCTGACAAGTGCATTGCAGAATATTCACAATACGGAGGGCAGAGATGCCATTCTTACTGAGGATAAACATATAACAGGAGAAGACGGAAGAGTTCTACGGACTTTGCTGGGGGGCATAAAAAAACGAAGATTAGGCTCGGGCTTATACTATAGGCAAGCTTGTGAATTTATCTTAGCAAGAAACATAGAACCGTTTACGCCGGAAGAAGTACAGGAAAGAATTAATACGTTAAAATAATAAAATTATGAACAGAATTTTATTAATAGATAAGCCAGCTGGTTGGACGAGTTTCGATGTTGTTGCTAAAGTTCGTGGAGTTTTAAAAAAACAAACAGGGCAAAAAGTAAAAGTGGGCCATAGCGGCACCCTAGACCCGTTTGCAACTGGCCTATTGGTGCTCGGTGTTGGTAGCTATACCAAAAAACTCACCGAACTTACTGGTCTTGATAAAACCTATGAGGCTGCAGCAATTTTAGGCAAAACATCGACCACGGGCGACCCAGAAGGTGAACTAACAGCAGTGTCTAATGTGCAGCCAAGCCAACAGGATATTCTCGATGTCTTTGATCAATTTACCGGCGATATTGAGCAAGTTCCGCCAGCGTTTTCTGCCAAAAAAGTAAACGGTAAGCGAGCATACGACCTAGCACGGGCTGGAAAAGAGGTTACGCTACAGCCGGTAGAAGTTACGGTTCATCAACTAGAGTTAGTTAGCTATCAATACCCAGAGTTAAAATTTATAGTAAAAGTTAGCAAGGGCACCTACATTAGAACATTAGCCGAGGACATTGGCTGGGCTTTAACAACAGGAGCGTACCTTACCCAGTTGCGCAGGACTGAGGTTGGAGAGTTCATTGTTGATGATGCATTTGATGTTTCAGATTTCTGCGAGCAACTCTCAGCAGATGCCGCATAACATGCATTTGTTGACTTTATCTGTTGCACACCTGTGGAAAGTTTGCTAAAGTACTCGAGATGATTACTAAAGAGGCAAAATCCAAAGCAATTAAAAGCGTACAACGCGGTACAAGCGATGTGGGCTCTCCAGAAGTGCAAGTTGCTGTTTTTACAGACCGTATTAAAGAGTTAACCGAACACCTTAAAACTCACAAGAAAGACAACCACTCACGTCGTGGACTCCTGCAACTAGTCGGAAAGCGCAAAAAGCAATTGAACTTTTTAAAGCAAACCAACCCAGAAAAATACCAAGAACTTGTAAAAAAGCTTGGCCTACGCGGTTAGTTAGACTCCAGAAATTGGACCAAAGATTCTTAAAAAACCTAGAATCTTTAATCTAGAATCTGTATTCTAGAAGAGTAAATTAAGAGATTTGCGCCAGAGAAGAGCTATTCATATTAAGAATGGTTTTACCTTGGAACAAATCTCGTAAAGATTAGAAAGAGAGTGTATATGAGCACTATTAATCCTTTTGGTAAGAGCGTAGAGAAAGTCACTGCGCAATTTTGTGGTAAAGAAGTAACTATTGAAACCGGTCGCGTTGGCTTTCAAAGCAGCACGGTAACCGTACGCTATGGCGACACGGTCATTATGGGTGTCGGACTTGCAAAAGAAGACCCAGACCCACACGCAAGCTATTTCCCATTAATGATTGATTACGAAGAAAAAATGTATGCAGCGGGCAAAATTAGCGGCAGCCGCTTTATTAAGCGTGAAGGTCGCCCAAGTGACGATGCTGTACTGATTTCGCGATTGATCGATCGTCCAATCCGCCCACTGTTTCCAAAGAACTATCGCAACGAAGTTCAAGGGATGGCGCTGGTACTTAGCTTAGACCCAGAGGTCAAAGCGGATATTCCAGCCATGCTAGCCGTATCGTGTGCCCTTAAAATGACTGGCGCGCCATTTGCTGGCCCAGTTGCTGGTGTTCGTGTTGGCTTAATTAACGACGAACTTGTAGCTAACCCAACCGTCAGCCAAATGAAAGAAAGCAAGCTTGATCTGTTTGTAGCTGGCACCAAAGAAGCCATTATGATGGTTGAAGCTGGCGCGCAGATCGTTAGTGAAGAAGTCATGGTTAAGGCGCTTGAATTGGCTCACACGCATATTAAAGAAGGTGTAGCAGTACAGACGGAGCTAATTAGCAAACTAGATGTGAAAATGCATCAAATTGTCACTATTGACGACAACCAAGACTTAAAAGAGCGAATGGAAAACTTTATTTCTGACAAGCTTGACCCGCTTACGGACGAAAGCACCTTAGCTCGCGAAGAAGCTGTACGAGCATTACGCGATCGAGTTGTTGAGCACTTTGTTCCACACGAAGGTGAACATGATGACAACGAAGATATTGAAGAAGTTAAAGAAATCTTTGCTCACTTAATGAAGCAAGTTGTACGCCAAGGTATTTTAGAGCGTGAAGAACGCCCAGACCGACGAGGTCCTGAGGACATTCGTCCACTAAGCAGTGAAGTTGGTGTGTTGCCGCGGACTCACGGTTCAAGCATATTCACTCGTGGCTTAACTCAGGCAATTAACATTACTACGCTTGCACCAACCAGCTATGCACAAGTAGTAGACACCATGACACGTGACGAAGAAGTTAATTTCTTCCATCACTATAACTTCCCAGGCTGGAGTGTTGGTGAGATTCAGCGCCCACGCAGTACTGGTCGTCGTGAAATTGGCCATGGTCACCTTGCCGAACGAGCGTTAAGTGCAGTTATTCCAACAACCGAAGAATTCCCTTACACCATTCGAACGGTCAGCGAAATTACCAGCTCTGCAGGTTCTACTTCTATGGCTTCAGTTTGTTCTGGTTGTTTGAGCTTAATGGACGCAGGTGTACCAATTAAAGCGCCGGTAGCAGGTATTGCCATGGGCTTAGTGACTGATGGTGAAAAAGAAGTTGTTTTAAGCGACATCATGGACCAAGAAGATTTTGCTGGTGATATGGACTTTAAAGTCGCTGGTACTGCCGACGGTATTACTGCGCTACAAATGGACATTAAAGTACAAGGTCTTTCGACTGAACTGCTTGCTCGTGCCCTTGACCAAGCGAAACGTGCTCGACTACAGATTTTAGACAGCATGTTGGCTACCTTGCCTGAATATCGCAAAGAAATGAGTGCATACGCTCCGCGAATTGAAACTATTACCGTTCCAGAAGACAAAGTCCGCGAAATCATCGGTAAAGGCGGCGAGACTATCAACAAGATTATCGACGAAACTGGTGTTGAAATAGACATTAAAGACGGCGGAATCGTAATGGTTGCTGCTACTGACCAAGCTGCTCGTGACGCGGCTATACAAATGATTAATGACATAACTGCCGAGCCCGAAGTAGGAAAGACCTACACCGGTAAGGTTGTAGGCATTAAAGACTTTGGTGTCTTTATGGAGTTCATGCCAGGCAAAGAAGGCATGGTGCATGTGAGTGAAATGGCTAACGAACGCGTTGAACATCCTAGCGACATTGTGAAAATGGGCGATCAAGGTCCTGTTAAAGTGATTGGTATCGATGATCAAGGGCGAGTTAAGCTAAGCATGAAGCAAGCGTAAGCTAAAATCATAGATTTTAGCGGTAGTTTGTAGATCGTATTTGGCAGTTAGTATGGAACACTAAATGAGTGAGATATTACGAAAGAGCGTTGGTAAGGCAATAGTAATTCATCGCCCTTCAATGAGCGCACTAATTCTGCGGTTGAACAAAGCAGAAAGAGCGCGTCGCAGTACGCCAAACGTTGAATACGATGAATGGCACATACCTGGTGGGAGCACCGAACCAGAAGACGGTGGATCAAAGCAGCGAGCCGCTATTCGTGAAACATTTGAAGAAACAGGACAAAATATAAATGTAATTGGATCACTAGGTTCAGCAGCATGGAATGCGTTTTTCGAAGGTTCACCCGCGGATTTCAGTGCGGAATTCTTCCTTTGCCTACTAGAAGACGAAAAGTCTGAAGTACCTGAAATTATGCTAAGCAATGAAAGCAGTGAGGCTGCTTGGGTGTCAGTTGAAGAACTTGACAGATATGAGCAGCGAGGTTTAACCCCAGAAGCTAAGAAGTTCATCTTACTTGGCTTCGAAAGAATCAATGAGTAAACAGTCACAGATTAGTCAACTAACCCAACAGATCAAATATAACGAGGTCTGCAAAAAGCTAGCAGATCAAGCTACTCAATTGGTAATGGGCGAGGGAAACCTAGATGCAGACCTTGTTTTTATTGGCGAAGCACCAGGCAAGAAGGAAGATGAGCTAGGACGGCCCTTTGTTGGGGCCAGCGGAAAGTTTTTAGACGAGATGCTCAGTAGCATTAACCTAAAACGCGAAGATGTTTACATTACAAACATCGTTAAGTATCGTCCACCAAATAACCGCGACCCGTTGCCTCAAGAAAAGCACGAATTTAGGAGGTATTTAGACCAACAACTTGCTATAATAAAGCCAAAGTTAATTGTGACACTCGGTCGGCATTCCGGCATGGAATTCCTACCGAGTCTCAAAATCAGCAGAGACCACGGTCACGCTATGCGCGTGAGTACAGAGTCTAGACTATTGAGTAGCGAGCTCGGCGACAAAGATGGCAAAATTAGTATCTTGCCACTTTATCACCCTGCCGCTGCACTATATAACGGATCTCAGCGCCAAACTCTGCTTGATGACTTCTCTAAAATTCCACAAATTTTAGAGCTTATTAACGAACAACAATAAAGTAACAATAAAAGACCTGCCGCTGTCGAAAGCCGTGGCGGGCAAGAAGGAAAAATATGACAGAAGATAAGAAGAAAAAACACTTAGAGCGACTACGCCAACACCAGGCTCAACGCTCAACTGGTGAAGATGCAGCCCGTGGAGGCTCATCAAATAGTAAGCCGAGCGCTAAAAAACCAGCGTCTAGGAACAACAATACTAAGCAAAATGGTGGGGCAAAAAAGACTAATCGCATACAAACCAACGGTATGGAAACACACCGGGGGCAAGCTATACGGGCGAGCCGACGTACGCATGAAATGGCAGACAAGCTAATTGAAATCCACAACGTGCAGGAAATATCACCTGAACGCCGTGCAAACGTAAAGCCCCTCACCGATAAAGAAGTACTACGACTTACGCCACTTGGTGGCCAAGATGGTATTGGCGAAAAAAATATGCAAGTGCTTGAGTACGGCGATACAGCTGTAGTTATTGACTGCGGCATGGACTTAGGTATTGACCTGCCAGGAGTTAATTTTGGTATTCCAGACGCGAGCTACCTCGATAAAATTAAACACAAGCTCAAAGGCTACATTATCACTCATGGTCACTTAGACCACATTGGCGGCATGCCATATGTTGTACCAAAGTATCCAGCGCCAATTTACGGCAGCCACTTTACGATTGGTATGGTTAAAAAAGTTATGGGTGACCGCGAGCGAGGTGTTGAAGTAGAAAACTTTGAACCAGAGTTTGTGGAAATGAACATGGACAACCACGAAAAACTTAAACTTGGCGATTTTTACGTTGAGTTAATTCGCATGACCCACTCAATACCAGACAGCTCTGCAGTTGTTATTGAAACTCCGCTAGGACGGGTTATTAACAGTGGTGACTTTAGGTTAGACCCAGAGCCGCTTGATCACCGCCCTAGTGATGTTGAGCGCTTAAAGGAATTCGGAAAAGACGGCAAGACGTTGCTACTTATGAGTGACAGCACCAACTCGCAAAAAGAGGGGCGCACACCAACAGAAAGCACGTTAGAACCAAGTTTTCACGACATAATCACCAAGGCTGAGGGCCGAGTATTCGTCGCTAGCTTTAGTTCCAACATGAACCGTATCCAGATGATTATTAACGCAGCAGTTGCTGCTGGGCGGAAAGTCGCGATCGACGGACGCAGCATGCTATCAACACTAGAACTTGCAGTAAAACTCGGGACTATTAAAGTCCCGCGCGGAACAGTTACAACCCTTAAGTCGATGCCTAATCTCCCTGACAGAGAAGTACTTGTAGTACAAACAGGCGGCCAAGGTGAGCTTAATGCCAGCTTGCAACGGATGAGTGTTGGTGAGCACCAATACCTAAAACTAAAAGAAGGTGACACGGTTGTTATTAGTTCGACACCTATTCCTGGTAACAATGTGCGTTACGACCAAATTAGCGATGACCTAATTCGGCTTGGCGTACGTCTATATCGAGCCCCAACTCATAAAGTTGACGGCGTTGGCCCACTGCACGTGTCTGGTCACGCTAGCAGAGAAGAACAACTAGAGTTAATCGACTACGTGAAGCCAAAATACTTTATTCCTATTTATGCCGGTCCATTGCACCGTAAGTATCATATGGAAAATGCGATTTATAATGGTGGTTTTGATTCTCGAAACACCTTTATGCTCGACGCTGGTGAAACCATGGACTTTGTGAATGGAGTTGCAAAATATGGCCCTAAAGTACCCGTTGGAACACAGCTTGTTGATAACACCGGCTCGTTAGTACCAAGTGTTGTGGTAAAAGACCGCGTTGTACTGGCAGAAGACGGTGTAGTGACAGTTATTGTCACAGTTGACCGTAAGTCAGGTCGCTTATTGACCAGCCCAGACATTATTACCCGTGGCTTTATTTACATGCGTGACAATGCCGAGCTAATGGACGGGATTCGCAACGAACTTAAGCGGGCGGTAAATCAACGCTTTAAACGAGTTGAACTTGACCGCTTTAAGCAAGAACTTAAAGACCACATTACGCATTTCTTGTTCGAGCATACTCGCCGCAGCCCAATGGTTATTCCAGTGGTAAATGCAATTGGCTCTAACGGCAAAAGCCAAATAAAGCCAAAACCAAAACCTGACGCAAGTCATTAAGCTTTATAACAGATTAGATTTGCCGTATAATTGCATTTATGGCTAAACGAAAACGTAAAAGCAAAAAATCGAGCAAAAAAGATCGACAGAAATTAGAACTTAAACAGGGTGCAAAAACTCAGTTTTTAGCAATATTCTATTTTATTCTTGCAATTGTAATTGCCATTGGTTGGTTTGTTGACAGCAGTGCTGCTGGCGTGGCTAACGATGGTATACGCTGGCTTATGGGTGGCGCAATATATGTATTGCCGTTTATTTTACTAATACTTGCTCGTGACCTATTCAAAAAAGACGAAGAAGAAAAGCTACCATTAACTATTAAATTTGGCTCTTTTTTAACCGTAGTCGTAGTTGCTGGCTTATTTCATGCAGCAGTTGATAGGGATGTGTCATGGGAGCGGGCGGGAGCAGGTGAAGGTGGCGGAGTTTTCGGGCATTTAATTGACAGTTTGGTATTAGGTTTGTTCGGAGCTGGTGTCGGCATATTGGTACTAGTAGCACTACTCATTATTAGTATAAGTATTTTATTCAACGTTACACCTAAAGACGTCCTTTCTAAATTAAAGCTTGGACGCAAAAAGAAATCTAAAGCCGCAGAATCCGAAACAAATAACCTAGACGCCAAGCGACCATTTTCGAAACCTACGCTTAATTCTAATGTGCCGCTCGTTGATTCGGCTAAAGCCGGCAAACAACGCAGCTCATTTAAAAATGCTGCTGCCAAATTAAGCAAAGAAGAAGACCACGAAGCGCTAACTGCTCGCGTGGAAGAAGATTGGAATTTCCCTGAGGTTACTCTACTAGATAACAAAGTAGAAAAAGCCGATGCCGGTGACTGGAAGGGCAACGCAGAGATCATTCAGCAAACACTTGCGGACTTTAAAATTGAAGTTGGGATGGGCGATATTAATGTTGGCCCGCGTGTAACTCAATACACTTTAAGCCCACCAAGCGGCGTTAAGCTGAACAAAATCACCGCTTTAGAGCAAAACATTGCACTTAACTTAGCGGCACAGAGTATTCGTATTGAAGCTCCAATTCCCGGCAAGCGGGCGGTTGGTGTTGAAGTGCCAAATAAAAAGTCTGCGACTGTTCGGTTGCGAGGAATTTTAGAATCAAATGCATGGCGTAACTCAAAGTCTAATCTAACTTTTGCGCTGGGTAAGGATATTTCTGGTGAGTCGGTTGTAGCCGCTCTGGACAGCATGCCGCACGTACTGATCGCTGGTCAGACTGGGTCTGGTAAGTCCGTAATGATCAACACCTTATTGACGAGCTTACTCTATAGAAATTCCCCAGAAGACATGCAGTTAATATTAGTTGACCCGAAGCAGGTCGAACTTAACTTGTATGCCAATATTCCGCATTTATTAACACCAGTTATTGTAGAGCCAGAAAAATGTATTAGTGCTCTAAAATGGGCCGTCGCAGAAATGGAGCGTCGCTACAGTGAACTGGCCGAAGCCGGTAAACGAAATATTGCTGATTACAATAAAGTCAGCGAAGACAAGATGCCATACATTGTGATTGTTATCGACGAATTAGCCGATTTAATGATGATGGCGGCGCGCGATGTAGAAAGTCTAATTGTTCGAATTGCACAAAAAGCTCGAGCAACAGGAATCCACTTAGTGCTTGCAACACAGCGTCCAAGCGTTGATGTAATCACCGGTTTAATTAAAGCCAACATTCCAGCACGAATTGCCTTTACGGTTGCTAGTCAGGTTGATTCACGCACAATTTTGGACATGGCTGGCGCCGAAAAACTGCTTGGGAAGGGTGACATGCTCTATACAACTCCAGCGCTTGGTAAGCCGCGACGTGTGCAAGGTGTGTTCGTTGATGATCCAGAAGTAAACAAAGTTGTTGAATTCGTTAAGGGTGAACGAGAGCCAAACTACAATGACGAAGTTGTAGCTCAACCAGTTCAATTAAATGGTAAAGGTGGCGTTGTAATGGATGCCGGTGGTTTGGGTGGCGACGATGACATGTTTATGGATGCCGCTCGGGTCGTAATTGAAGCTGGCAAAGGTTCAACCAGTTTATTGCAGCGAAGACTACGGGTTGGGTATTCACGAGCCGCAAATTTAATGGATATGCTAGAAGAACGAGGTATTGTTGGCCAGCAGGATGGTCAGCGTGCTCGGGAGGTGTTGGTTTCTTCAATAGACGATATTGTTGACAGTGACTCCAATGCTGAAATCTAAGCCGACACAAACACAGCCTAAAATTCATTCTAAAATGGCTGCCCAGCTGCAAGAAGCTCGGAAAGCTAAGCGTATTCGTTTAGACCAAGCTGCCTATGAAACCAAGATAAAAAAACATGTATTGGAGTCGTTCGAGCGAGGAGAAGTTGATTTATCCAACCCGTACAGCAAAGGGCTTTTAATCGCGTACGTAAAGTATTTAGGATTAAATACTGCCCAGCTCGAAGAGCCGAGCTCAGCAACAAGTAAAAAAACCCGTCGAAATCCACCGGCTCTAAAAGGGCAGCTCAAACAACAGCAACGGTCAAAAAAAATGTTTGTTGCTTCAACAGCGGTCAAAGTTTATTTGGCTGTCGGGTTTGTTTTGCTGTCGTTTAGCGCAGTGGCGTTGCTAGTCTATTTCTTTTTCGCAGCTCCTACGCTTACAGTTTATGATTTGCCACGCGAACTTCAGACTACCGAATCGTCGTTGGTGATAGAGGGACAGGCCGGTAGCGGTTCGGATGTTTTCATCAACTACACGCCGGTGCTCGTGACACCTGAAGGTGAGTTTAGCCAGAGAATATTTTTAAATCCTGGTGTAAATATTATACGAATAGAAGCCGAAAACAATCTTTCGCGAACGGCTGTGGTTGAAAAAATTATAATCGCTAATTATGAGCGGTTTGATTGACCTTACAGATATAAAGTTATAGAATATGGGCATCATTAATCTTCAGCGTGCATGACAAGTGCACGCGGCTTACACCAGATGTAAGTCGCCGAAGGAAGGAGCCAAAAGGTGAATAAGTACGAATTAATCGTATTACTGCATCCTGATCTAGAAATAGATTTGGATAAACCTCTCGCAAAAGTCGAGAAAATTATTACTGGTCTTGGTGGCAAGATCGAAAAAAAGGATAATTGGGGAAAGCGCAAACTCGCATACCAGATTGCAAAACAAGACTTTGCTATCTACGTATATTTTGAGTTTGATATTGATGGTACGAAAATTGCCAAGCTTGATTCTACCTTAAACATTACCGATGAAGTTATTCGACATCTTGTAACTAAATATGTTGAACCACCAGCTAAAGACGAAGAAAAAGACGACGAAAAAAACAAAAAAGAGGAGAAGTAAATGGCAAAAAGCATCAACCAAGTCGTACTTATGGGTAACCTTACACGTGACCCAGAATTACGCACAACCAGCGGCGGACAATCCGTTTGCGCTTTTAGCTTAGCCTTAAATCGAAGCTGGACAGGATCAAACGGCCAACAGCAAGAGTCTGTTGATTTTGTTGACATTGTTGCTTGGGGAAAGCTAGGCGAGCTCGTAAACCAATACATGAGCAAAGGACGACGCTGTTTAATAACCGGACGTTTAAGTTCTAGTAGCTGGGAAGCTCAAGATGGCAGCAAACGAAGCAAACTCGAAGTAACTGCAACTGATGTAACATTTCTAGATGGTGGTTCTGGTTCGTCTGACCAAGGCGGCTCACAGCCAAGCCAATCTAGCTCAGCAGCACCCGCTAAGCCGAAAAAGAACGACGATGTTGTTGTAGAAGACGTCGACGAACAAAAGCCAGTCGACCTATCTGACATACCCTTTTAAGCATAGCTTAAAACAATTTACAATTATCATTTAACAATTCACATTAAATTTTCATTGAACAATTATCGAATCTATTTTAAAACGAAAATTGTTAAATTAATGAAAATTGAAAACTGTAAAATGTGAAATTTCCTGAAAGGAACTCCATGGCAAAAAAGCACTTAAAGAAGAATGAAATCGAACACTTTGACTACAAAGATTTTAAGACTCTCCAAAGATTCGTAAACCCGTATGGTCAAATCGACGCTCGCAAAAAAACTGGACTCAGTGAAAAGCAGCAAAAAGCTCTGACCAAGGCTATTAAACGAGCTCGACACATCGCACTATTACCATTCGTTGCAAACTAGGGGCACTGTATGTTGTCTATTACAGATCTTAAAAAGGGAACACTGATCACGATCGACAATCAGCCGTTTAAAGTGGTCGAGTACGCCCAAAAACAAATGGGTCGAGGCGGTTCTATTGTTAACACTAAGCTTAAGAATCTTATTTCTGGAGCAACCGTAAATAAGACTTTTCACGGTAACGATAAAATAGAGTCCGCTGATGTCAGTAGTCAAAAAGTTCAATTTTTGTACGCCGACACGGCATTGCACTTTATGGACGGCGAAACATATGAGCAATTTGAAATTGATCCAGATCTTATTGGCGATCAAGCTCAACTCCTTAAAGAAGGTATGGATGTTACAGCACAATTATTTGAAGGTAATGTGATAAACGTCGAACTCCCTACAAAAATTAAACTTGAAGTTGTTGAAGCACCAGAGGTCGTCAAAGGCGACACTCAGTCAACCGTGCAAAAAAAGGTAAAGCTTGAGACCGGCGCAGAAATAATGGCGCCCATATTCGTTAAAACAGGTGATGTTTTAGTGGTAGACTCACGGGACAGTAGCTATGTCGAGCGCGCCAAGTAATAAATTCCAAGAGTTTATTGCCAACCACACAACCACGCCCGACCGACCGTTCAACAGGTATGAGGAGGCCGAGCAGTGGCTTGAAAACCCATACCTTTCGAGCGAAACTCGCTTTAATCAACTCGTTAGAAGCGGCGTAAACGCTTTTGGGAGTAATGATGACAGGCTAACTGATACTGCTCGTTCGCGATTGTGGGAGGCTGTAACTTTGTACAACCATAAGCTCCAAGATATTGAAAACCCACACCTGCAATTTCGTGCAGCCAATGCTATGTTTGTTCTTGCGAAAATAGAATACAGTTTTGGTATGCCAGACAAGTCATCAGGTTTACTTGATGACGCTCAACAAGAATTGGCATGGTTGCCAGAATCCGAAACATTTGACAATCTAAGTCCTACACTTCAGGAGCAATTTCGACAGCAAGCCGAAAAAAGGCTAGGGTTGATACATAAATACCAAAAGCGCATAGAGCGCCACACGACATTAATAGGTAGAGCAGGGGATATTCTAGATAATGCGCTTAGACATAGCCTTAACGAAGTTGCCTGAAATAAATAGCCGTTCGCAAGCTAACAGCCTTATTCGAATGGGAAAAGTTACAGTTGATGGCCGGACAGCTACTAAACCAGGGCAAACTGTCGACGAAACCAGTAACATAGACGTAGATATTAAAGAAAAATACGTATCGCGAGCAGGTAATAAGCTGGCGTCGGTTGCTACTATCTTAAAGCTCGACTTTAACGATAAAACCGTGCTCGACGTTGGTTCGTCTACTGGTGGCTTTACCGACTTTGCGCTGCAACATGGTGCTAAAAAAGTTATTGCTATTGATGTTGGTACCGAACAGCTTCACCCAAGCCTTCGCGCCGATCAGCGAATTGAGCTGCATGAAAAAACGGATATTAGAAACGTTTTTTTGCGAAAAACCGTTTCAGAAAACAGAAAACAGAAAACAGAGGACAATAAGAATAGGATTTATTTAAAAAAGTCACCAGATATTGTGGTGATTGACGTAAGTTTTATTAGTTTACGAGAAATCCTACCGTCTATAGCTAATCTTTTATCTGCCAAATCACAAATAGTAGCCATGTTAAAGCCGCAATTTGAAGCTGGTGATAATAAAAAACATAAAGGCGTGATAAAAAATAGCGCCATGCGAAGAGCGATACTAAAAGACTTTGAGCAATGGGCAAAACAACGATTTGTAATTCAAGCAAAGCAAGATTCTGATGTTTTGGGTAGAAAAGGAAATCAAGAACGGTTCTATTTACTTAAAGCAGCTAAGTAATAAAATTGACGTAAGCGTAATTAAATGCTAAGGTAAATTTATGTCTACAAAAGAACAAAAACGAGTTTTAAAAAACCCTGCTGTTGAAACAGTTTACATTACAGATGAAGACAATCAGCCTTTAGGAATCGAACATTCTTTTCTGAATCAAGACGATAAAGAGCGACTTGAACGATTTTTAAAAGGCGCCAGTGACGTTGTGTCAGTTGTTGTCGATGCACCAGACGGATCTAGCGTAGAAGTAATCCAAGATTAGATCTTAAACGTTAAATTTAAATTCCACGACGTCGTCAGGCTTCATTACGTAGGTTTTGCCTTCGGTTCGAACTTTGCCTGCTTCGCGGGCCTTATGCCACGACTGGGCAGTTAACAGGTCGTCGTAGTTAACGACATCAGCGGCAATAAAGCCACGTTCAAAGTCTCCGTGAATCACACCTGCCGCTTGCGGAGCAGTGTAGCCTTGTTTTATTGTCCAGGCCTTTGACTCTTTTTCGCCAGCTGTTAGATAGGTTTGCAGCCCAAGTGTTTCGAACCCAACTCGGCTTAGTCGAGCCAAACCAGATTCTCGCAGCCCATATTCTGCCATAAAAATTGCCGCATCATCACCGTTTAATTCGCTAATTTCGGCTTCAACTTTAGCGCTCACAAATACTACGTTGTCGGTTGGCGCCATAGCTTTTAGTTTTTCTTGTTCAGCTTCATCGATTATGCCGCCCTCGTCTTGGTTGAAAACATAAATAAATGGTTTAGCGGTCAGCAGGTTTAGGTGCTTTACCAGCTGTAAATCTTGATCCGAATTAATTGCTAATTCACCACGGTTTAGCGAGTGAATTAGTGCTTCTACTACAGGCATAGACTTTTTTGCTTCTGGGTCAGACTTAGCAAGCCGAGCAAGCTTGGGCTGATGATTTTCGAGTGTCTGAAGATCCGCCAATATAAGTTCGGCATTAATGATGTCTATGTCGTCTTGGGGGCTAATGCGATTATCAACATGAAGAACGTCGTCGTCCTTAAACACACGCACAACCTGAGCAATCGCATCTGTTTCACGGATGTGGCTCAAAAAAGCATTTCCCATACCTTCACCTTCGTGAGCACCTTTTACAATGCCGGCTATGTCTACAAATTTTACGGTAGCAGGAACCGTCTTTTGCGAGTTAAACAATTCAGTTAATTTTTCGAGCCGCTGGTCGGGTACAGGCACAATGCCTTCATTCGGTTCAATAGTTGCAAACGGGTAGTTTGCCGCTAGTACATTGTTTTTCGTCAATGCATTAAACAGTGTCGATTTTCCGACATTCGGCAGACCAACGATTCCTATAGATAAAGACATAGTCACTAGTATAGGGCGGCAGGGCGAATGTTAAAAGTGCGAAAGGGGTCGTTCGCTTTGCTATACTTGCCTTAAGGTTAGGTCCTTACAAACTATGATAAACAAAAACGAATTTTTTGAGCTAGTAAATCGCTACCCGTCGCCCCATAACGGCCAACCAATGCGCTTAAAGACATTGGATAATAATACGTATGAAGTTTATTTTCAGAAAGAGCGCGGGCTGCAATCTACGGGAGTGTCATTAATTTTTAGTTTTGTAACCGTTGGCTTATTTTTTGAGTATCTTCATCAAAGCGGTCGAGCCCTTGGTCATTCTGTCCAAGCCGAAGTTAATCTGCCGGAGATCAGTAAACTAAAAGGTACAGGGCTAATAAGATGCGGCCTAGTCAAAATAGACTGGAATACTAGCTCACCGGACAAACAATACAAGCAAGCTTTGCTTTTTAGGCAGACTTCCAGAAAAAAGTACCATGCACCACTGTCAAAAGAAGCAATCATTGGCATTGAGAGTTGCATTCCGACAAATATGAGCTTAATTCAATTAGACAAAAAACAGGCCCACGATGCGATTTGGCTTAATCAAAGAGCTGTATTCGATGACATGTTTAACGAACCGGTGCGCAAAGAGCTAGATCATTGGTTGCGTTATTCAAAAAAGAAGATAATACAGACTAAAGATGGGCTTGCGTATGACTGCATGGAATTAAACGGCACTCTAATGAAATTCATCACAAATCACCCATCCTTTTTACGGATGCCAATATTGAAAACGTTAATAAAACAGTACTATCTACGCACCATGAAAGACAATAGTTGTGTTTTCTATATTATGGCTCCCTTCAAGACGGCTCAAGACTCGTTCGGTGTTGGTAGTGCAATTATGAAAATTTGGCTAAAAATTGCCGAGAACGGCGACTATCTACATCCGTTTGGAACAATCATAAGTAATAAAAAAGCCCATCAAGACTTTTTGAACTTAGTCGGTAAGCACAACGAGTCAAAAGAAGAGTCCTACTTGGTATTCATTTTTAGAGCAGGTCAATCTAAAAAACCGGCTCAAAGTTTGCGGAAACCCTGGCAGGAGCATCTAGTAATTAACGGAGAAACAAAATGAAGTACATTTACATCTTTATGGTCACCATTTTAGATAAACTAATTTGGTATGTAGACGTTGGTCCATCAGTTCACAGAATTTTCCTTGCGCCGCAAGTTGGTAATTTTAGGGTTTTTCTAGGGAGGATTAGGGCAGTTCGTTTATGTTTATACGCATGGCGCCGTGTACCTGCGTATAAAAATTTTATTGAGAGCCAACGCCCTTTTAAAGGCCCAACAATAAATTTTAAAGGCGCCCAACTCAATGATTTGCCAGAAATGGATAAAGATTCATACATTAAGCAATATAATCTTCTAGACAAGCTTGTTGATAGAAACCTACCGGCTGAAGGAGTTATGTTTGATGAATCATCCGGCAGTAGCGGTAAACCAACAAGCTGGGTTCGTGGCCCAAAAGAGCGTCGTTTTGTACAAAGAATCATGCAAGTTTCATTCCAGCATGTAATGGTAGATAGACAGCCGATTATTTTGAACACATTTTCTATGGGAGCCTGGGCTACTGGAATAAACACAACCATAAATTTGGTTGGCGTCAGTCGAGTTAAGTCACTTGGTCCGGATGTTGTTAAAGTTATCGATACGCTTCTAGAGTTAGGGCCGGAGTTTGAATATGTTATTTGTGGGTATCCGCCTTTTTTAAAGCTTATTACCGAAACTAAAGAAATTGATTGGTCGAAATATAAAATTACTGCAATTTTTGGTGGTGAAGGCATTAGCGAAGCGATGCGTGACACGTTGCTTGAATATTATACGGAGGTGATCGGATCATATGGTGCTTCTGACTTAGAAATAAACATTGCTCACGAATCCGAATTCACGATTGCGCTAAGACGCGCCTTGCAAGAAGATGATTCTTTAAAGAAAGCTCTTATAACTCAAAATCGGGGTATTTTACCGATGATTTTTCAATACAATCCGTACGATTATGTGATTGAAACAAACAAAAACGGCGAGCTAGTTGTAACTATTTGTCGTTTAGAAAATATTAGTCCGCGCATTAGGTACAACATACACGACCTTGGACATGTCGTTCATTTTTATGAGCTTAAAAAAATCTTACGCAGTGCAGGGCGTCAAGATATCTTAGATAAAGCAGAGTTTGATTTTGGTGTTATGTTCCACTACGGGCGGAGTGATCTTTCCGTTGATTACAATGGTGCTGTGGTGGGGCCTGAAGAAGTAAAACAGATAATTAACGCTCATGCATTTGCTTCAAAAATTAAAGGATTTCGCTTAATAAGCTACGAAGATAAAACATCTTCTAAGCACCTAATGATTGCGGTTGAGTTAGAGGAGGGTACAAAGCTCAAAAAAACTGATCAAAAACAATTACTCGACGAAATTATCACCCAGCTTAAAATTATGAATCTAGACTTTAAGTCTGCTTATTCTACAGCCGCCAATAAACCAGAGTTAAAAGCCTACGAATACGAAACAGGAATTTTTGATGTTGAACATCAAAAACTTAAAAATGACTACGTTTGGAACATTGACTACAAGCGAGCAGTTAAGGAGAAAATTTTGCTCGAAAGCTAGGCAGAGAAGTAAAGAAGCCAAAAGGGAGGTGGAGGTGTGTTTGTTTAGAGTTGTGGCGACTTCAATGAACTTCGCAAAAGACCTTTTACGACGCACCCAGTATACCAACTCCAACACAAACTCTTTACTATATCCTCGACCAGTATCCGGCTGCGGCATTTCAAAGGAGAGGAAATACGGTATAGCTAACTCTTCGCTATCCCTATAGATAAACTCGTGACCTTTGATTATAGATGATACGAAACAGATTCATAGTTATTTTTATTACTTGAAGGTAATATGGATTAATGGATAACACAAAACAACTTTGTTCCTTTTGCAAAGAAAATAACCTACTTAGAGTTAATGTGCTATACGAAGATGATCTGTGGTACATAACGGACATGGAACAGGGAAGTATTAATAATGCCGCACTGGCTATAACAAAGCGACATATCTCTACTCCTTTTGAACTAAATAAAGGAGAGTGGGTGGCTTTGCAGGAAATCATAAACAAAATGAAATCCTTTGTTGACGACAAAGAGATTCCAGATGGCTATAACATTGGCTGGAATGTTAATAAAACTGGTGGACAAAATGTAGCACATGCGCACTTGCATCTATTAGCTCGATACAAAGACGAACCGCTTGCTGGTAAAGGAATCCGTCACATATTTAAACAGCCTGAAAACAAGCGATAAAAATAATTAGTCAAAATTAGTGAATTTAAAAAAATTACATAGAGTTTCGCTAAAAATACTAAAGTCGACAAAAAGTAAATATTATGCTAATGTATATATAATATTATTAAACTAAAAACCATAAAAATAATAATTTGCATTCTAGCTAGCCATTATGTCAGAAAGTACTCACAACCCTACAAATGTCGAAACCTCTCTGAAGGACGTGAGTGACTATTTTAGCCAGGTGTCTAATAGCGTAATCACAGGGAGCGACAAATTTCCAGATGGCTACGATGGCATCGCGTCTGAATTACGTGGTATAAGAAAAAGACTTCAAGAAGATACAGAAGCAAATGGGCATGATATAGCTGCTTATTACTCTGTATTCAAGCAAGAGAAAAATCTGATGAACACTGTGTTTGGTAAAGAACCCAAATCTACTGATTTCGAAAGATTTTTGGGCTACTTCTCTGATGACAAAATTGCGACTGCACTTACAGCCGAAGATGCACAAGGAGCACTTCACCAAGATTTGCTTAGTACCTTAGACCAAGCACGCAGAGATAGTCAAAGATATGCTGCTGGTAAAATAATTTCGATTCTTCAAATTCAGCATGGCAAGGATCAGGCGGCTGATCTCATTACCGACCCAGGAACAGAGAGAAGCGAATTCGACTGTGCAGTACGGGAAATGCTGGTACATAAGACAACTATAGAAGCTATGATGCACAAGGATATTACTTATGAGGTTGGTGTTTCTTGGGGTGAACGGCAAAGGGTTGTTCAGACCTGGTTTGAGAATATAGTAGTGTCAGCATACTCTATGGAGCCAGAAGAAGCACAAAAGTATGCTTTTACCGTTTCCAGACGTGGTTATGCGGAGAATATTGCGCAGTTTATTTCACATATGGACCATTTCGGCCCTAAGAGTGTTAAAGCACTGACTACAGAAACTGGTATCTACAGCTTAGAAAATTACACAGTAGAACAATTAGAGCGCATGGTGCGGTTGTCTGATGACCCTCATGCACTGGCCGAGGAATTGAGTAATCACGATGTAACTGTATATATGGCGAACGCTCTTGGTGATCACAATGGTGTGCTCGGAGATGGCCCGGGATTATTTGATTCAAATGGGCGTACGCTGTTTTTTGAAATTAGTTCTCCAACAGACATATACCGCCATATGCTACGGTTAGAAAAAGTTGGCATACAGCCTTCAACATTTGTATTAGCCGCTCACGGTGCCGAGGGACAGTTAAGTATTAGCGACAGAAGTAGTCCTGAAAGACGTCGAAGATTCATTGCAACCATTTCAGGTAAACAAATGGTCGATGCTTTCAACGCAGATCACCACGAATCTGGAGATTTTGGTATAGCTATTCGCGATTCAAAGTCTTTAGGTAGATTAACAGAAGAATTTATGCAGCCAAGTCGTGCAATAGATGATCCAGAAGAAGCTCAAGGCAAAAAGAGAATAATAATTAAAGCTTGTAGGGCAGCTACTAGCACAGACTCGTACAACAAAGCTAAAGATGGTACAAAAGTAAGTTTAGGTGAAGATTCTATTGTATCCGTAATTGCTAGGCAGATATGTGAGCTTGGGGGCGATAATGTTGAAGTGTATGGAGCAGATACATCTATTCAAATGAGAAAGAATGAATCAGGTAGCGGAGTTGAATACACCGCTTTGTCTAAAGAGAGAATACGAGAACATACTGACGTCGTCAGGGCCCAAGTCCAGGATGGTGCTACGTCGTATGACAGCATTGATGAGATTCTGCTCACTAAAAAGATTTAGTCTTTAACTAATCCTGTGACTTTGGTTATATTTTGATGATATTCATTGGATGGTTAATCCGACAATAGATCCTGCGCGACATATTTACTAGAACTTAACGAAGTAAGTTACTATAATATTCAAACATGTCAACTGCAGATTCCGATACTATTTTACAGAGCGTTGTTAATCATTTAGCGATTATTCCAGACGGAAACCGTAGATGGGCGAAATCCCAGGGTATTTTTGGTACTCTAAAAATGTACGACCAAGGGGCTGACCGCGCAGCCGAGGTTATTCGAGCAGCGTTTGAGCACGGCGTTACTACTGTCAGTTTTTGGGGAAGTTCAGCAGCCAACCTTACTAAACGCAACGGCAAAGAAGTGGAGGTGTTGGAGCGAATTTATAGTGTTTTTTCACAAAAACTTATAAACGAAGAAGACGTTCATAAACACGAAGTTCGGGTTGAAATAATCGGTAAATGGAAAAACTTACTCGGTGAAGCAACAATAGCAAATCTACAAAAGGTAGTTGATGATACAAAGCAGTACAACAAGCGGCGATTAGTTCTATTGATTGGCTATGACGGCGTTGATGAACGCAGCGCAGCTGTTGAATCGATACTCCAAACCCGTGAAGACACCGACATTGACGGCAACACACTTCTACGCCAGCATTCTTGGACAGGACACATACCAGATGTCGATCTTATAATTCGCACCGGAGCTTGGGAAGACCCACATAACAGCGTGGGCTTTTTGAGTCTATTAACAGATAACACGCAATATGCTTTTCCTCAGGTGTTGTGGCCCGACTTTAAAGTCGAAAAACTACAAGAAGTCTTAGACGACTTTAACGAACGTGAACGCCGCTTAGGCAAGTAAAAAAACCTATTCAGATCTGCGAGAGTAATATTCTGGTGACACAGTAGCTGGCCGCCAGTCGTTTTCTGTAGGCATACTTGTTCGTGCACTTAGAGCCTCGCTGACTATTTCTCGGTGTTCATGTGCTGTTGTAACGGGATAGGCGAGTGCTAAATTATACGTTGAGTCTGTGTAAACTCTCGGTATATTCAGAACTTGTAGGTTATTTGAGTGTTGGGGGCTATTCGTTTGTGTAGTTTGTATAATATGCGCAATATCTGTTTCAGATTCATTTTCGGATTGTTCTGCTGGTGTAAATTCTGCAGCAGCAGTCCGTAGATCAAGAGACACAAACCTAATATCTCCGGATTCATTAAAAGTTTGTACTGCAATATACTCCACATTTTCGTCAGTTAATGAGGTGAGTGGTGTCTCTCGCGCAGGATCTTTAAGTTTAATGATAGGGTTTTGAATAATTATTATTCCTGAATTTGAGTCTAAGTCATCCAGAGATTGATCATTCTGGTGTGATTCGGTCAGCTCAGTATCTGGCTGTACAATCAGTGCACCCTGTAAAAATAAAATACCATTATCGGATCGGATTGAATCTACAACATTATCAGTTACATCGTGGCCTGATACCATAGAAGGGATAGCGCCACTTGCTTGGATGGCGTCTCTTAGCTTAGATTCATAATAGGTATATGCTTTTTCACCATACCACTGCTCTGGCCCCTGTTCTTGCCTTTGAGCCTCTGTTGTATCACGAATAAAGGTAGGGAAGTTTGGTATAAGCATTTGCACTCTCTGACTCATAAGCTCTAACTTATAGTGAAAAGGCGACCCGTGGTGAGGGTCGTTGTCTTGCGGAAGCCCATACTTAATTAAAAATTCAAGAGACTTGGCTCTATCTTCAGCTACATTAATCATTGCGTACGGAGAAGCAAACTCTTGGGTGGGGCTAACCATGAAATATTCGGGAGAGAGGACAGCGTAGCTTTTATTTCTGTAAGCGCTGAAACCCAAATAATCCACTGTATTCATATTCGCAAAGTCCGCATCCGCCCAAAAATCACTCTCATTTGATTCATGGTCTACGCATAAGACATCATCAAGTGCGTGACTGAGTTCATGGTCAATAGCTTCAGTTTCTTCGTCCAATATTAAGGATATAGAGTGTACCTCTCCAAGGTAGTAGCCACCGACTGAGCCATCTATTGATTTAACTATTCTGATTGTGTCTACCATGCGCGGTAAAATTGATTGAGGGTATTTACTAAGTGATTTCACTAAGCCACTTATAAACCATCTATATCTATAGTTGTCTCTACCGGAAGCCTCTCCGGAGAAATCACTATCTTCAAAGTATTCTTCTTGGTAAGAACCTTGGTTATTAGTTTGGTCCGCAATAGAAAATTGCACATCATAATATTCTGTCAGATCAATTAATAAGTCAGGCAGGTCTTCCAGACCCCCATGGACATACTCTGCCCATAAGTCGTTCATAAATTCAGTATGATTGTCTGAAATAGCTTCTGGTTCAATGTCGGGTGAAAGTGAGTCGCAGTCAGCAGCAGATACTGCAGTACTGTGCTGAGTTTCTTCTTGAGCGGACGCTGCCGTAGCGCCCAGCATTAATGCAGCGCTCAGGCCAGTAGCGATTATTTTCTCTTTAGTTTTTTGTTCAAACATTGATACTCTCTAACAATAAACAAATTATACAACATTATTAATAATACGAAAAATCTTACCTTGAAAAATTACAAAAAAAGTGTATAATATTTATGTAACTGAGTATTTGCTGAGGGTCATTACTCAATAATTAATTATGTAAGGAATTATATGACCAAATTTGCTGAAAAATTAACCGCAGTAACAACCGCAGCCGCTTTAGCTGGAAGCCCAGTAATGGTTGGCGAAGCTTTTGCGGAAAACATTTGCGAACAGACAACTGATGGCAGCACACTCATAGTAGGCGGTAGAGGAGACGCAACTGCCGTTGGAGAGCTCGAAAGCTATTTAAATGATGCTGGTAATACTGTTATGGCTCTTACCCTAAATGGACCTGAAGTTGCAAACAATCCAGATAATTATCAATACCCAGCTCAAGCCGAAATGTTCGATAACCAAGGTAATGGTGTATCAAAAATTTATATTGTTGGTGGTGAGATGGCGGTTAGCGCAGCAAGCGTGGAAGAATTCATAGAAAGAGTAGATGATGCCGAGGATTCTTGCGATACTCCAAGCGTAGAACGCCTTGCTGGACCAAGCAGTGACGCCACAAAACGAGAAGTCACTCGAGAAATATCACAATTACACTACCAAGAAGCCAGTGGCGCAAATGATGGCTACCCTGAATCAGATGCAACACCTACACCTAGTCCAACACCAGAAGAATCGACTTCTACAGAATCAGACTCATCATCTGGCTATTATAATCGACACGAGCCAAGCGAACGCGTTTCAGAATAAAAAATTCGTCAATTCCGCGAACGTTAGTTTTTGATCACATTGCTTTTGGTGTTATGTAGAGACCATTTATTGCTGGGCCCTATGATAGTACTTTTAAATAAAAAGTGAGCTCAATCATAACCCAGATTATCTAAATTGAAACTATGCTCATGCTTGATGTATAGTAGCCTATATACATTGGTGAGGGTGCATGGCTGATAAAAAAAGAAAAAACAAATTACATAGTCTAGCGGTTCGATTGAGGAAGCGAGTATCTAAAAAACGCTCTGCTTTGTTTTGGGTGTCATTGGTTAGTGTACTAATTATTTGTGCATCCGTAATTTCACAGTTAGGAAATTCAGGCCTTCAGGATCCTAGTGCAGTCATAGTCGAAGAAGAAGAACTTATTCCATCTCATGTATTACTAAACGCTTCGTATGATCTTGAAGAGCAGCAGGGACCAGAAGCCGCTTTAATTGCGCTCGAAGAGGATGTTTTAGGCTCCGACGCAAAATTCGACGAAAATGATGTTTTCCTATACAAGCGTATTGGTAATTTACGGTATAAATTGGACGACGACGACGGGGCCTACCAAGCCTCTTTGCTCTCTTTAGAAAACGATCCAGCGAACGCCCGAGTCGATCTTGTTTTGCAGCACGCAAGCTATGCGTATTCGTCAGAACGCTATTTAGAGGCTCTAGAAATGTATCAGTTGGTGCTAACTAAGCTTGATGAATATAAAGAAATTTATGCTGATTCTGACTTCAGCGAGGCAGAAGTGCAAGAGATCATAGAGCAAAACAAACAATTAGCCGAGCATCAGATATCTGTGGTAGAAGAAAGATTGGCTAATGATGAAAACTAGCATGAATTTTATTGAAAGTCTTAATAAATTTTTCTTTAATAATTATAAATATCTTGTAACAGCTGCACTAGTTGTGGTCGCTGGATATTGTATGAGTTATGTAGTTGTGTCAAATAGCGAAAACTCAAAAACTACTACACCGGCAATAAAACCAGCAGAGACTATCTTGGTTGGGGCTACTGCTGCCGAGCGAAATGGTTCGAACCAATCGGCAATTGACTACATAAATGAACAGATAAGCTCATGCGATTGTGTTATAGAGAACGAGTCATTACTCTACCTAAAGCGCGCAGAATATGAATCTTCACTTGGCAATTACCAAGCAGCCACTGATTCTTACTCACAGGCATTAGCGTTTTACGAAGAATACCCAGACCCTAGGATTGTTTATGAGTATGCACAGGCAGCTGCCAACTCCGGCAATAGTGAATTAGCCCTTCAGCAGTTCACCTTCTTACAGTCGCTACTAGACTCGGAGCATATTCAGTCATACCAAATCACTCAGACTGAAGTAGATAAAATTGCAGAAGATACAGAGCAGTTTTTAGCAGAGAATTCCAATGACTAAAGTTAGTGACTCCTCAAAAACCCCAAACGTAGCTAAAGTTAGTATTGCATTAGTCGTGCTTGTACTACTTGGAATTATGCTAGTGCTTTTAGGATTTCTTTTTCCTAATGCTGGTTCTGATGAATCTAAAGCTCTTGTTTCTCAAGAATCTGACGCTGCATTAGCAAGTGCTGTTATATCAGCAAACGAAGCTGCAGAGCTTGGGAGCCTGGATATCGCTTTGCAAATTATGCAAGATTATGAAGATTCTCAAACAGGCATAGATAAAGACTATGCAAGTCTCGCTAAAGCTCGGTTGCTAATAGATTATGCAGAGTACAAAGAAGCCCAGGTGGTTCTTGAAAGTCTAATATTGAATGATAATGACTTCTTGGCATATGAATCTTTAGAACTTTTAGCATACTCTTACGAACTACAAGAGAATTACGAACAGGCTCTAACCTATTACGGATACGCTCTTGAAATTACAGCCAGGCACGAAGAGAGTTTTAAGCAAGAAAAGCAATTTATCACTAATAAATTAGATGAGTTAACTTACTATATCGAAACACGCTAGCCAACCGCATAAAGGCTGGTATTTGACACAATATTAAAAAAAGTGTATTGTAGTGTCAAGCAGAGGGTATACAACAGTATATAAATGCATGTATAATTATATGTATAAGGAGTTCTATAATGCCTTCTAAAGAAATTCTAGCCTCAACACTTGCAGCGACAGCGATATTAATGCCTCATGCTGCTATAGCTACTGCTCAAGAAAATGAATCTCCAGAATATTATAATAGGTCTGATCGAAGTCATCAGTCCGGGACTGCTTGCTTTGAACAAGGTATGGGACAAGTAGCAATAATTTCTCGAGACGCTACATACGACAGCCAAGGTAATATTATAAATCCTCGTGACACAGAGGCCACTGAGCGCCTCACAGAACACTACAAGCAACGATTTGGTGAACATGCAGTAAGTGTTTATTATTTCGATGAAAATGGCGCGCCAGAACAGACAGGCGGAACTGAACCTGGCAGCGAAACAGGAACCACTCATGATTATGCAAGTTTTTATCCGACACTAATGGAAATGCAAGCTGATGATGCTGAATTTGATATTACTTCCATTGCAGTCGTTGGTGGCTCAAATGCGATTCATACTGACCTTGTCCGCATCGCAGAGCAACGCATTGACGATCCTGAAAACCCTTGCGATAACGTGCATACTCGAAGGCGATTCGCAGGAGAAACGAGAACGACTACCTCTTTGGTGGTTGACGAACATATTGCTGGTCAGAACGACGGTACTGTAATTAACTACGATCAACGACGAGGATAATAGTCATGTCCGAGGTGCCAAAAATCCAGGCTTTAGATCAAAGTCCTGAACTGTCGCGTCGTGAATTTTTAAAAGCGGCATTATGGGGCGGAGCTGCAGTCTCAATTGGTAGTACATTTCTTTCTAGCGAAGTAGCCAACGCTGAGCAGAGTGCTAGTCCGGAAAACCAAGAAGCCTATGTACCTGTAAATCGAATCGGGGGAGCTGATCGTTTTGAAACTGCTCAGATGATAATAAATTCTGAGTACCCTGAAAATCACACTGTTCAGCGGATCGCAGTTGTTACTGGGGGTAAGTTCGCTGACGCAATGACAGTTGCTCCACTTGGGTATGCGGTTGTGCCAGTGCTAGGGACTGTACCTGAGGCTGACAAGTCGCAATATGCCTGGCATCAGCCTTCTGATTCACTGGCGTTAGATTCAATTATGAGAATTGCGACTTTACAAGAGGAAACTGGTAAAAGACCAGAGGTGTATATTGTTGGAGGTTCGGCTGTTGTCGATCAGGCATATGAGGATTATTTAAGTCAAAATGGGTTCTATGTAGAACGTATAGCAGGCGCTACTAGAATTGATACTGCCCATGAGGCTGCTACGCATGTTCCTGGGCAAGGTAATCTTGTGGTTGTTGATGCTAGTAATGATAATGAATCAGAAGTGATGGTCGCTGCCTCTTTAGCAGCAAATCTTGGCTATGAAATCGAATATATTGAAAACTCGACATTAACACAGCAACAAAAAGAAAAATTTCAACCTTGGGCTCAAAACTGGAGAGTTATAACTATTGGGGATCGAGCAGGGGATTGCTTCCATAGCCAAACGGGCATCGAGCCCCAGATGAGTTTATCGAGTTCTAGCCCGGCTGCTATGTCAGTAGAGGCTGCTCGGTATTTGCTCACCGCTGCAGGGTCGCCAGAGCGTATACGTGCCGGCATTGCAACCAGCAGGACATTTGCTGATTCGTTGGTGGCAATTCGTAAAGGCAGCATTCAGTTTTTAGCCGAACCAGGTCAGACGAATCAGCAAATTGTTGATTTTCTGCACGAGCTGCAATCAGGGCAGATTCAAGCAAATACTCGCCTAAGTTCTATAAATATATATGGCGGTCCAGCAGCCGTTTCAGCTGACCTTGAGACCCAGCTAAAAACCGTACCAGCAGCATAAGCTTATTTATTGACTTAACAGATAGACTGCACTACTCTTAATGCATAAGCATTATGTGGTTGAAAAAAATAGATAGTAGAAAAAAAGTTCATATGGTGGGCATTGGTCTCATCAGTCTTTTCTTGACTCTTTTTTTGCACAGTAATTTATACGCACAAACAGTTGGCAGTAGGATCATACCAAATAATGAACTTACTTATAATGGCAGTCAGGTAAATACAGATCCTAATATTTTTATTGAAGCTGCAGATGCAGGAGCCGGAAGTGGCCTACATGCACCGACGGTACGACTTAAGTTGTTGTTTCCAGCTGATGACCCTAATCCAAATAAGCAAGTAGATTTGTTTGATATTGCCTGTAATCGAAACACTAATGGGGGGACAACTTCATTTGATAACGCTAACAACGGTTCGGGTGTTAGATGGGATGCAGATGGCCACTGTATCGCAACCGATACGGTCGTTAAGTTTTTTGGCACTAACGCACAAGAGACAATTGTGGGGCAGCCGTTTTTGCAGCTTGGTTACAATAAGGCAGGCAACCCAGCTTACCCAGTAGATAGAGATTTAAAAAACCCTATTTTTAGCAATAACTGGGCAACCATTGATATAAATTTAAATGATTTACCGGCAGAAGCTGAGCCATCGAATTATCATGGCATGCATGTAGTAGTGTTAGAAGTCACGCTTGAAGATGCTGTTGATTCAGGTTCAGGCCCTTTTTCTGTTAATGCCTTTAAAGCGCAGATTAGCTCTGGTACTAATGGTTATATATCGTATCGCTCACCTGGCGTGCGCTCTGTATGTACGTTTAATCAGCTCGGCGAAAAAGACTGTTCTGAGGCCCAGGCCTCAAGTGCTTATAATAGTGGTAGCGGTGTAGCTGGTGGCGACAATAACTCCTACTCATTTCAAGAGCGAGGTAATAACGATTTTGACCAAGATTTTTATTTTGAATTTGCTGTGCCCTGCATACAACCAAAGGACAATAACGATCAACCGCTCAACTTTTTCTTAAAGTGGTTTGATGCTGACTGGGGCGGTATTGAGACCGACACTATTTCTTGGGAGTTGCATGAAGTTGACCGTGATGGCAATTCCGTAAGATTAATTACGTCGCAAGCAGATAGCCAACTAGGTGGTAATGCAGTTTACGGAGAAGCTGAAATACCAGGACAACCAGACGGTACAAAGATGGTTTGGATTTGGCGAAATGTAAACCGCACTAATGGCGTTCGGCTCTGGGTGCCATTTGATTCAGTGTCATATAACAATAGCTTCCGTGAAGACTTGCACAACTGGTATGCGAACTCTAACGGCATAGATTATGACCCTGATAATTCATGTGCTGGTATAGACCCGCAGGGGAATGACCTTAAAGTTCAAGGTATGAAAGTAATTGGTGAAAACAGTAATATTACTACACCACCAAATGGGTCAGAGGTTCAAACTGCCTCGATTGATATGCAAGGCATGACAAGCTCACCGAACCCTACTACTGCTCAACCGTACGAATTTAATGACATTAGCTATGACGAGGAGCAAGTTTTCACTCCACAAGTCCCTAGCGGGTATAGATTGCTGGGCTACACATTATGTGAAAATCCAGATGGTACGCCGAAGTTGTATGGTTTGAGCGGTCCAGGAATACCCTCGCCTGAGCAACCTTGCGATCATTCAACCCTGGATGTAACGCCTATGCCAGGTGGTACGATGACGCTCCCAACTATTGCCGAACCTCAAACTGCCAGTACCACTTTCTACGTTGACTTATGGTTCCACTATGCTTCAAATGATAACTACATCACCTTCCATAAGGTGAATGCCGACGATTGTACGACGCTTGCATCTAGCGATCCGCCAAGCTCTGCAACAATTCGCCGCACTTCACCTTCTCGTCCAACCGAGAACTCCAGTGCTATCACGGGGACATTTATAGCTGGTTCTACTAATAATGTTTCGATTTTAAATACAACATATGCCGGATGGACGTATGAAGGAGCGAGAGCTCAAACTACTAGTGCGTGTTCAACGAATGGTATAGCCAACGTTAATAACCGTAACGTTTCGTTTAATGCGAATGATAATAATGTCACAAAACATGTTTTCTTTTATTTTTCTAAGGATGATGAACTCGGATTTCCTGAGCACAAAATTTATGGAGCTAATTTAATTAGCATGCCAAATGCACTGCGCGACAACCAAACCTTTAGGGCTGATGTCGATGCGTATATTTGGCCAGATGCTACAACTAGAACTAACCAAAGTGGAGTCAGTAAGTATCTATGGGTTAGCGGTATATACGGAAATGATTCAGGGGACACCTTAAACCTCGACTCAAGCCCTAAAGCTAATGTTAATTCTATTACCTCATTAAATCTCGAGGCTGAATTGAATTGTCCAGGTTCTTCATGTAAAAAACGCGTACCTTTGGCATATGTACCTCAATCTGATAATTTGGGCATACCAAACACTAATGGAACAAAAGGAAAGGATCGAAGCACTACTCCTAATGGAAACCACTGGCTTACAATTAAACAAGAACAGACTAATGATTCACGCATAGCAGTTAGCGTTGATAGTAATCAAGTTATTTCTTGTGGTACGTATGGTAAGCAAGCCTATAACCCAAATTGTGGTGGAATATTTTCTAATAATTCTACCGCTGATATTGGTGGTCATACCGGCAATAACATAGAAAATGTTGAAATTTCTAACATTCGTGTTCGGGCGGTTGGCGTAGATTCTGATGCTAAAAACACCTTGCTACAAGGCAAGGTAGATAGCGCTGCTCTCCAACTTTGGGACAGAAACAGGTATACGGAAGCTGGCGAGCTGCCAAGCGGCAGCCAGGGTCCAGACCCAATATTACCGCGCTGGGATAACGTCAGGAATCCAAACACAGACGACACAGGTTTTAACCAAACTACTATTCCGAATAGAATCGAATTTCCTAACAGTTCGGGCAGTCCGTCCAATTTTTCTTTCGACCCGCAGAATGTGAGTGAATCGCAAGCAGATGGCCGAAAGCAACAAATCCGCGACGTAACGCTTCTGTCATTACTGCAAGATGGTCAAGATACCGACAGTAATCCTCCGTACACCAACCCAAGTGAACCTGTCACGTATACATCGACTGTAGACTCTCTGGATAGAGCAGAATTAGTGTGGGATGAATATATTGATTGGACTCAGGTTGACGACAAAGGCCATTGGAGCACAACAAGAGCTCAGAATATAGTGACGGGTATCGATCGCGGCCCGAGCACAAGAGAAACTCTTTATTGGGATTCGTATACAGTGGGCACACCTGTGCCAAATCATACTCACTACAATACCTGCGATGAGTCTGGCAGCACCGATCCTGATGATGAAGATTATAATCCTGACTACCAAACGTGTTACAGCTACAACAACCACGATCACGTACGAGAGACATGCGACAACACTTCTTATGACACAGCGCCTACCTATATAAAGAACACAAAAACATATACCCCAAGAAATTTGGAAACTCGGTATGGCTGGTTGAATACAAGTAAAACCCTCAGTTCACTAAACGGAACAAATACTAATAGTTATTTTGGGGGGGACCCAACAACCAACCCGACGTGGGCAAATACAGGCAATACAGCGTATTGGCAGGATACAAGTATTACTCCTATGGACAATTCAGGCTCTACAAATAAACCACCACACACACAGCGCTGGGAGTATAACACTACCGATAAAGCTTATTCAAAGCGCTATATTTACTCAGGATCTACTACGCCAAACTTCAATAGCTCGTATACAACAAATAGTTCAGAAGTTTGTATTTATGATAACGGAAGCATAAATAACGATAATAATTCAAGGTCTTATACTTGGTATCCTTCTGCAAGTAATCTGTATGAATCGTCTGCAACTCCAAGCGGCCATGTGTACGGAGTGTATGGCTCTGGCGCTGCTGGCAACGGTGGTCTAACTGGCAACGGTGATGGTAGGGTTGATAATACTGTTGATACTGGCTGGCAGTGGGTATCTAATCCGCAACGAGTCCGGTACGAAACTAGCTATACTGACCACTACAGAAGGCTCGGAGAAAGACTAAGCGCATTAGAGGGCGGCATACCTGGAGCCGTAACTGACAACTTGTTATATGGGTTGCAGCCAAATTCTAACCTGCCAACTGCAGCATCGATTCTACCTGCTCGCGGACGTTCAACTATATTTAACGCCACAATCGGGACTGCTAATGCTGACGTATTTTCAGCCGGGAGGTTAGACAGTTACTTTAACTCGAGCACCTTTGGTTCTGCATTTATATTCACAAGTTCAAACGGCATTACAAATATCAATGGTCCAACAGGAACTAATTGCGCGGCTTCCACTACATTTTGTAACTACATTATTAATCCCGATGAAGATGCTGCCGGGAATTATCTGAATGGCAATATAGAAGCAGTTTTCACGAACTATGACCAGCTGGTTGATAATTCAGTAGGTACAATTAGCGGCACGGGAAGCACTAATATTCGAGATAAAATCTATCATCATACAGGAGACCTAACGCTTACTGACAAAACCGTAACAGGCGGTGCTGGATTAATAATTGTCGAGGGAGATTTGCGAATAAGGTCAACTAACGGAACTGGTAACGGACTGGTATATGGCCCAAGCGGCTCAAATAGAGAAACCCTACCATCTCTGGGTATTATTGTCCGAGGACGAGTTATTATTGAAGACAGTGTGCGCCGGGTAGACGCAAACATATTCACAGCAGGCTGCTTTATAATTGACAGCAGGATAGCTGATGCTAACGCTGGATGCACTAACTTCTTTGGGTCGACAGACACTACAACAAATGACATGCCCTTTAGGCTGAATGGTCTCGTAGTCGCTCGACGTTTTGCATTGCTACGACAACCCAGTGGGGCAAGGCTGAGTGCAAATTCTAATGCAGAGTTTTTCAACTACGATGGGCGCGTAGTGGTTAATACTCCTCCTGGCTTTTCTCGGATATTTAGTGAGGCGGCTGACTGGAATGAAGCTACACCGAGGAATTAAAATTATCATAGGAATACAGGTCGAATACTGATAACATAAGCATAAGCAATGAATATCAAAATAAACTTACTTCCAGATATTATTTTACAGCAGCGACGAGAGGCGTTTGTTAAGAAGGTTATTGACTTTGTTTTTATTGGTTTTATGGGGCTACTCGTACTTGTCTGGCTGATATTGCAACTGCTAGTTGCATCCAGTAACAGTTCTGTGACCTCAATAACAGAAGAAAAGCAGCAGTTATCCGAAGAAGTAAACTCAGATGCGAATATTGCAATAAGAAATGAAGCTGCAAAAATTCAAAATGCGCTAGATTCTTTGATTGCACTGTATGAAACACAGAGCAAGCCAGCCGAGCTACTCCGAAAGCTTGCTGCAGTGGTTCCCGAAGATGTGATTATAAGTGAGCTTTCGCAAAGTGATGAAGGATTAATTAGTGTTACAGGCACGTCTACAAGTAATGAGTTTATCGCACAATTTATAGCAGGGTTATTAAATACAGAAAAAGAATTTTTAGACACTGAAGAAAATACAGAAGGATATTTTACAGGTACGGCACTTTCTCAAACTGTGCTCGGAGACGAAGGAGTGTATTCATATAATATAACAACCGAATTTGTTCCAAGTTTCGTAGTTTTTGATGACATCACAGAAGGCGAAAACCCTACAGGTGAAGAATTGTTCGAAGATATCGAGAACGATCAGGAGGGGGCTCAGTAATGTCAAACGTTAAAATGAGTAAAACGATCAGTAATAAAATAGGCTATTATTTATTAGCTGGATTAGCTGCGCTTTTTGCTTCATGGTACTTACTTTACGCTAAACAATTAAGCACATTAAGCGAAAATAGTGCTGAAAAAGCATTCATGCAGCAAGAGATTACCGAACTCAATAATTTAGCAACAGCTACACAAGAGCTAGAGGCGAACCTACAGTCAATCTCTGAAGAAGCTGACAGGGCACTGGCGCTACTTCCTGTTGGCGTAGACGAAGATCGACTACTTTCGTTAATGTCGTTTTTTGAAACACAAAGTGGAGTTATTATGACAAGCTTTACTCCTGTTGGTGTATCTAGTTTGCTCGAAGGTGATGAGGAGTCCGATGAACCTTTTTCAACATATTCCGTAAGCATAGGGATAACTGGAACCTATGAAGAACTACTATCATTTTTTGATCTACTAAGTAATAGCGCCCGATTTATTAGCGTTGATAAACTTTCAGTACTCGGAGGTGGCACTGAAGAAAACCCGCGCTTATCTGTAGATATTGCTATCGAAGCTTATTTCCAGACTGACCCAGCAAATTCAGCTACTGACGATGAGTTTTTAGGTGACGACGGCGTAGTAGATGAGGAGGTAATAGATGGCTAAAACTACAAAACATCAAACAGCTTCTAAGCCTACGAAAGTTCCCAAAGTTGTAAAAAGTGAGTCTCCTAAGTCAAAGCCAGAGTTGTCACCTCATGTAAATAGGAAACAAATAAATGAAATTATTTTACTCGGGCTAGTGCTAATCCTTGTGGCGGTAGTGGTGTACTTAACTATGATTAAAAAGCCTGTGGAAGTCCTTCCTGAAGAATCAGTAATTCCGACGGAGTTCGAGGAGCAGAGTCTTAATGAAATCAAAAAAAGAGACAGCAACTACCCATCCGTCAACACCGAAGACTTAGGTAAGCCTAATCCTTTCAGTAATTAACTATGGCTGCTAACGACTATACCTATAAAGCAATAGACTCGACTGGCGAAAATATAGTCGCGACTATTCGAGCAACTAATGTTGAAGAAGCATCAAAAATGCTAATCGCTAAAAATCTTTATCCTTACAGCGTAGAGCCGTATCGAGGAAATAAATTTAATACACAATTCCTACAAGATAAACTCAAGAAAATAAGCGCAAATGACAGGGTGATTTTCACTCGACAACTTGCAACGCTAATTAAAGCTGGGCTCCCAATTGCTTCTGCAATGAGGCTGCTAATTGATCAGATGGAAAACGTCAAAATGCAAGACATTGTCCGTGAATTATCTATATCAATTGAGGCAGGCAATTCTTTGGCGGAAGGACTTCAAAAGTACCCAGATGTATTTAGTAAAGTTTATGTAAACGTTGTATCAGCTGGTGAGGTATCAGGAAATCTCGACGACACACTTTCTAAGCTTGCCACTCAAGAAGAAAAGAACGCTACTATCAATAGGAAGATTAAAGGAGCACTAACGTATCCGATTGTGGTGCTTGTTGTTGTTTTGCTTGTGTCAGGGTTAATGATCACAGTCGTTCTACCAGAGGTAGGTAAAATATACACTGAGTTGAATCGTCCAATTCCAGCGCAGACCAATATGCTGCTCGGGCTGGCAAGCTTTTTGACTAAATTTTGGTTCCTTATTCTATTTGGATTGGCTGGAATGTTTTTGGGAGTCCGCTCCCTGGCGCAAACTGATAAAGGAAGAAGGACGATTGACCGCTTTAAATTAAATATTCCTGGTTTCAAAACCCTCATCCGCAAGGTATACATGACTCGGTTTACTAGCACTCTGAGCTCATTAATTAACAGCGGTGTCCCCATGCTGCAGTCGTTAGAGATTACAGCAAATTCAATAAATAACATTCATCTTGAGGAGTCAATCCGCCTGATCGCTCAGCGCGTTAAATCTGGCGCCACGCTTTCTAAGCCGATAGAAGAGGATGAAAACTTCCTGCCGTTAGTGGGTAAAATGATAAGTGTCGGTGAAGAAACTGGCAGCATTGGTGATAGTTTAGCTAAAGTTACCGGCTACTATGAAGAAGAGGTTGATCAGGCCATTGACAACTTATCGAGCCTAATTGAACCGGCAACAATGATTCTTTTAGGTGGAATGATCGCTTTCCTGGTTGCTGCTGTACTACTACCTATATACGGCCTTGTAAACGGAGGGTAGTTGACAGTAGTTTTGAATAAGCTTATGATTAGAAATATAGTATAGCTATTGAAAAATAAATTAAGTATAAGGAGTGGGCAATGCTCAAAAAATTAAACAAAGACAGTAAAGGATTCACCTTGATTGAGATAGTCATTGTACTTGCAATTGGTGCGTTGATTATTCTAGTTGTTATCCAAGCAGTCGGGGCCGCTCGTCGATCGCAACGCGACAGCGCTCGTAAAAGTGAAGCCGGCCGAATCGCTGCGATAATGGAGCAGTATGCTGCTAATAATAATGGACTATATCCAGCCAACACTGGTGCTAACGGTGTTGATGCAGCGCTTGATGATTATGATGCGACACTAGGTACTAAGTATACATTTACGACAGGTAGTAACCCTGCAACGCAGTGTCCTGCAACAGTAACTTCGAATACATTCGTAATGCTTTATCAACGGGGCGCTGGTGGACGATCATATGGTCTACGCGCTTGCCTTGAATCAGGCACTGATCGAACAAACTACGGCCAGTAAGCCTTCGTTAGATCAGTAAAAAATCATAAAAAACCTCGCTTTTACAGCGAGGTTTTTTAAAAACTACAATACCGTAGTTTAAGTGCTATAATTTAATTAATAATGAAGCTTATGTTAAAAGAAAAACAAGCAGGTTTTACATTAATAGAAATTTCTATTGTTCTAGCGCTTACAGCGTTTTTGGGCTATGTTTTAGCAGGATCGTTTAAAAGTAATAATCGAATCGAAACATTCAACACTAGTATCCAAGAATTAGCATCTTATATCAGAGAGACTCAGTCTAAAAGTTATGCCGTTGAACGACCATCAACTGGAGAAACGGCAAGAGGCAGTTTTCTTAATTTCGAACCTACGAATAATGTTGCACGAAGAAGCTTGTTGTATGGATTTAGTCTAGAAAGGAACAGTCAGAATCAAAGAGCTGGAATTGTAGGTCGAGAAATAACACCAGACGTCTTTGATTTTACAACAAAAGAATTAGACCTGAGGTCGGTAGTATATGATGTGAGTGGCTCAATGGACGACAGTAGCGGATCATTAATTAGGGATAAATCAACATCCGGATTGACGGGCCTTGCTAGCCTTTCACCTAATGGCCAAGGCTATTTGCTGCACGGGACGACTGTTAGCGATCCATCTAACTATCACTCTGGAAGTATTAAGGTTTTTATCTGTGAACTTAGCAACCGCTCAAATAAGTTAACTGCAAGAGTGACAATAAATACCATTAGCGGTATTATTGAAACAGAAGTCGGTGGAAATTTAGTAGCATGCTAATAAAAATAACTAATCTAAAGAACTCTGAGTCAGGTTTAACACTGGTAGAATTAGTTATTTCCCTGGCCCTGTTGCTAGCTGCAGTTATTGCAAGCTCACGACTTATGAACGCGGCTGCGCGTAGCTCTGCCGAAGCGGGACGTCGCACTCAAGCAACATTTCTAGCCGAGAGAGAATTTGAACTAATAAAGAACATCCGAGATGGGAATATTACCGCAGGCAGAAATGCGTGGCAAGGCCTGGACTTAACGGATCTCGGTTCAGCCACAAAGGAATGTGTTAATTTCTACATGGATGGCAATAATAATCCAAATAGTCCACAATTTACTAAAGTTAATTTAGGCCCTGATGTTACACAACAGTATGATAATAATGATCGACTTTCGAGTTCTGAATCAGGGGATTCTTACGCAACTTTCAGTAGAAAAGCAACGATGTGCGAAGACATCAACAACACGCCAGGCTCTACGCTCAATGGCAGGTATGACAACAACATACGTCGCATAACAATCACCGTTGAATGGCAGGAAAGCAACGGCCCCACTAGATCAGTAGAGATTGCAAATTCATTAACAAATTGGAGTCAGGGGCTGTGAAGTTAATCGACGACATAAGAGGTTTCACACTGACTGAGGTCACCATAGCAATGGCCATCTTGTCGGTTGCCATTACCGGGGCAGCGGCAACTTTCATCACTCTATCCCGACTACATCAAAAGACGATAGCTATCCAAGAAATACAGCAAGAGTCACGATTTGTAGTTGAATCTATTGAGCGGGACATAGCAAACAGTTCGAACGTATATACCCGCGAAATGACATTAGGAGTGCCTGACGACGGGGATCCTTCGAATGATATGCTCGTAATTGAAAGTGGAATAATTGATAGACAAGAAATCCGCTATACGATCGAAACAGATGCTGGTAGACGTCGGCCATATAGGCAGCTATGTACAACAGTTACTAACGGTGCAGGTTTATGCACCGGTCAAGCAAAAGCCCCAATGACTAGTTCTGATATATTTTTAGTTAGTGGTCAATTTACGAAATATACCTCTGCTCAAACTGGCACCGGAGCAGGACTTGTCGCACTTTCTATGACATTTGAAAAAAATTCGAATCTAACGCGTGAAGACCCTTATTTTTCAGCATATCAAGTAAACTCCGCAGTATCGGTGATGGATTAGAGCATGAAAATAAGACTAGTAGCATATGACCAAAAAGGATTCGCAGCACTGTTCGCATTGCTATCGTTCAGTCTTTTATTAGTCACTATCAGTGTCTCGGCTAGTAGGCTAGCAACATCCGAAATCAGAAACGCATCTAGTAATGATTTGTCTTCTAGAGCCTCCGCTGCCGCTGATGCAGGGATAGAAGAAGCGTTTCGGAGATTAGAAGAAAATCCCCACGAAGAAGACCTGAGCGACCTATTTCCAGAGCAAGCAGGCTCAGTCCGTGGAGATAGGGCTGTCTTAGTTCGAGAGGACCAGCCTTCGGTTAATCTTCAGGTTGTCAGAGATACTGGGGTTAGTAGTCCAGGGGATCTTGAATATTGGGAACAGCGGAAAGTATATAACGCATCTTTTAATACAAGCGGGATACAGCAAAAAGATGAGACAATTCAAATCGATTTATCTGATTTGGGGCAGATAGGCCCAGACGGTAGACTGTGCAGCCAAGATAATGTTGCATGTGACGGCACTACGCCCCTCCACCCATCTGTAGATGGCATAACGTATTGTGTTTTAAATTTAACCTCGATCGACACACCGGAATTTGAATGGACTATATCTGACTATGCTGTAAATAATCCAGCGAACATACGCACCAATAAATACTTAGTCAATTACAATGGCGGTATTGATAATATTACCTCAACTGGAGGTGTTTCACAGGTAGCTGGCCCCCCTAATGAACGCTGCTTTAGATTTACTATCCCAAATCGCACTGGACGCCGATATATATTACGAATCAAGCCTATTTATGACACATTAAATCCGATAGCCCGTTCAAACAATCAGCAAGAACTACGAGTGAGCTATAACGTAAAGCTAAACCATACCGTATCCGGTGGACAGGTTGTTATTAAGGATAACTCCGTAATAGTAGATGTAACAGGTGTAGCAGCGGGCGGAGAAATTGCAGTTAGGAAAATTGCTAAAAAAGATCGAAACGGCCGACTCCTCGGTTTATTCGACTATGTTCTTTATTCTGGCGATCCAGGATTCCCTCTATGTAAAGCCGGAGTGTTGTTTGATCCTAATAATGACGGAAACCCAGACGATCTTACCTACAACTTACCGATATGTAGTGGATCTGCTGCAGGAAACCAGACGCCAGGCTGTACTGATCCGCTGGCTCTTAACTACAATCCAGATGCAACTCAAGATAATGGTGGCTGTCAGTATCCAGTTGCGGGATGTACGGACCGGTCTGCGTTTAATTATAACCAACAAGCGACAATTGATGACGGTAGCTGTCAATACAGCGACAACAATCCTGTTGCCCCACCATATCAGCCTCATTTTAAAATTGAATCCAATCAATTTAGAGACAGCAGTGGTCGTTCAGGGGCCGCGATAAGCGATAGAACTGCTGATAACGGCGTGGCAAGTGCTATAACGCGTACTCGCAGCACATTCAACTACACATACACAGGAAGCACTACATACCAGCAGTTCATGATAGCAGCCCGACCCAATAGCTCAGACTCAGTTATAGTTGGCTTCTATCTCAATAATCAATTAACTGGCATTTTTAACGTAAATGACGCCCTAAATTATCGAGCGTATTCAATAGATGTAGATGTCGAGCAAGGAGACGTCATCTCAATTGTCTACGAGAGGGATAACACTAGCGGCAACAGTGAATTATATTTAGACTATGCAGGATTAAACAACCCAGTGGCGCCGCCACCACCACCGCCGCCACCACCACCGCCACCGTCGCGAGAGCGAAGTTCGGAGAATATTTCGTTCCAAAAAAATGTCGTTTTCGAGGAATTAAGTTCGGGATGCGGGAGGTTTTCTCGGTATCTTGATGGTGATCCATCTAGCGTCAATGACGGGTACCGCGACACGGTATTCTATCCTCCAGGCACTAGAGACTGTCCGCTTAGTGTCGTAGTTGATTTGGGCAGAGACTATAGCTTAAGCGAAATAAGAGTTGAGTGGGGGCGTTACGGCTGCCAGCATTATCAAGATTGCAGCATGGGGGGCAGCTATATTGACACACACAATGTAGGCGGTGTAGATTCGGCCCGCAGGTTCGGTCAAACTATCTTCGGTGGTTGGAGTCCAGGTGGTACGTCTACAACCTGGAGGGGATCGGTAGATTCCGTACGATACTTGAGGTTGTATGCGAGTACTTCCTTCGATTGGATTGGTGTCTATGAAATAGAGGCTTATGAATAATAAACTTTTAGTAAAACTATTTACAGTGATTGTCATTGTAGTTGTGGCTAGTGTGTATGTTAATTTCGATACAAATCCCGAAGGGGCACGTATTGATGGTTTCATGATTAGCCAAGATGTGGCAGAAAATGACCTTAGAATCACAGAACTAGAAAAAGAGATTTACGACGCTACTAACCAAACCAGTATCGAATTTAACATTGAAGACCGATACAAGCGAAATTTAGTAATTAGTAAATACGCCCTTGAGTATTCGCTTAATGTGACAGAGCAGGAGGTTAATCGGACATTTACAACAGACGTTCCGCAAACTGAACCTATCCCCGGCATTCAGGAACAGCCAGAATTTTTCACCCCAGCAGATATCTTAACTACTGAGGATCTAAAACTTTTACACATAAAACAACTGCAACTTCAAAAAGTCGTCGATCATATTAACAAATCTAATCAGCTACAACCTTTAATTGACGAAAACTTACAACGGGCAAAAGCAGCATTAGATGAACTTTCATCAGGCACCCCGGTTCTGACTGTTTTTAAAGAATACGCACCTCATGAAATTGTGCTCAATGATGATTCTGAAGAAACAATTGAGCCCACTCCCATAGACCTACTTCCTAATATTGATCAAAAATTAATCAATCAGTATGCTCCAGGCGATCTTGTAAATATTATTATTCGCGAAGAAACCGTACCTACTATTTATATCCGTGACTCAAGGGATGAAGACAATGTGTATGTTTTGAAATTCTTAAGCCCTTCAGCATATTCCTGGATTCAAAGCCAGGTCGAAAAAGCCGACATTGTTATGGGAGTAAGTCCTTAGATTTATTGTTTATTAACAGGTAATGATATAAGCTATTAAGCATGAGCATATTAGATAAAAACGTAAAATATTTCGGTCTTGATATTGGTCAATCATCTGTTCGATTGGTTGAATTAGATAAAGGCCAAACTAAACCAGTTTTAAAGCACTATGGGCTTATTCCGACTGACACAGGGCTAGAAAGTGATGCAGAAAGTATCGCCGAGGATCTAGGGGCGAAAATAAAACAGCTGATAGGTCAATCAAAGAGCAGTGCTAAATTTGCCGTCGTTGGTTTAAGTGCTCTAAATTCATTCAGCAACCTGATCGTAACTCCAAAACTTGCAAAGAAAGACCTAGAAGGCGCTATTCGCTTGCAAGCTGATCAATATATACCGATGGAATACAGTAAAGTTAAGGTTGACTGGGACTTAGTAGGTGAAACTAAAGATGGACAGTCGGAAGTATTTTTAGCTGCAGCACCTAAGACTATGGTTAATAAAGTGCTTCGCATAACTCAAGCAGCAGGACTTGAGCTTTTAGCAATAGAAGTTAATGCTGTAGCAATGGCTCGTAGTCTTAGCGATGAGAACGATAATTCGGTTGCCATATTAAATATTGATGATAACTTTTCAGAAATAATTATTGCTCGTAATGCTAAACCGTATCTAACTAGAAGCTTAGACGTTGGAAACGAAACCTTAATTCGTACTGCCATTCAAAACTTAAATATTGATGATGCGCAAGCAAGGGAATTCGTGTATAAGTTCGGACTCACAACCACTAAGCTGGAAGGTCAAGTATACAAAGCACTTAAAGGATCTATTGATAGTTTGGTTGGAGAAATAAAAAAATCAGTAGAATTTTATCAGAGCCAACATTCTGATGAGGGCATAGAAAAGCTTATACTCGCAGGAGGGGCTGCATCAATACCTGAACTTCCAGTTTATTTAGCCAACGCACTTAATACGTCCGTTGAGATTGCTAATCCTTGGAGTAGTATAAGTTATCCTGCATCAATGCAAGACAACCTAATGCAATACGCAACGCAATTTACAGTTGCTGCAGGCCTAGCACTACGTATGTATAAATAAGGTTTACTAGGTAGCCTTATGATTTTGACGAACGAAGCTCAACAGAAGCTAGAAAAACTCATCATTGATGCGGGATTTCTGAGCAAGGAAGAGGTTGACCAACTTAAAGTAGATTCTGCAAAGACAAAAAAATCTATTCTCACCCTAATAAACGAACGTAATTTAGTCACAGAAGAAAGCTTAACGAAGCTTACAGCGCAAGCTAACGGCCTACAGTATGCGAATCTAACTGCCTTTAGGCCTCAACCGGATATCTTGGAAAAAATACCTCGAGAAATTGCTGAGAGCTATCAAGCAGTACCGATCGGAATGATGAAAGGTCATTTAGCGGTGGGAATGATAGATCCTTCAAATATTCAAGCGATCGACTTTCTGAGTCGAAAAATTAATAGCTCTATTACGCCGGTCTTGGTGTCAGGCTCAAGTATCCAAGCGGTTCTAAAACAATATAAAACCGATGTGGCTCAAGAAGTAACTGACGTTATGAGCTCGGTAACAGATGTTATAGAAAAAGAAGCACAAAAAGAGGCTGCAAAACAGTCGGCCTCAAAGAAGGACTCAACATTAAACAATATTGTTCAGGATGCACCGATAACTCGTGCTTTAAAGACCATAATGGAGTATGCCTTTAAGCAAGGTGCATCAGATGTTCACTTTGAACCGCGACCTGAAGGATTTCGTGTTCGCTTTCGTATCGACGGTATATTACAAGAAGTTATGACCATGCCGAAAGCTATTGAACCAGCGATTGTTTCCCGAGTAAAAATTTTATCCAGATTAAAGATTGACGAGCACCGTATACCGCAAGATGGTGAATTCCGCATGACTATTGATGGAACTGATGTCGACCACCGTGTGTCTGTATCTCCGGTGATCTATGGTGAACAAATCGTGATTCGTCTGCTTGTTAAAGATTCGGGGCTACTTACTCTCGATAAACTTGGTTTTAAAGGCGACGCGTTGAGGACTTTAGAGCGTGGTATTAAAAAACCTAACGGCATGGTGCTTTCTACTGGCCCAACGGGTTCCGGTAAGTCAACTACGCTGTATACACTCATTACCTTCATTAAAGACATTGCCATAAATATCGTTACGCTTGAAGACCCAGTGGAGTACAAAATGGATGGCATTAACCAGATCCAGGTTAATAGTGAAGTAGGTTTAACGTTTTCGAGTGGATTACGTTCAATTCTTCGTCAAGACCCCGATGTAGTTATGGTTGGTGAGATCCGAGATGGCGAGACCGCTTCACTTGCCGTCCAAGCTGCCCTTACGGGCCACCTTGTGCTTTCGACACTGCACACCAACTCAGCGCCAGGTGTTTTACCTCGACTGCTCGACATGGAAGTTGAACCATTCCTGATTGCTTCAACTGTTAATACTGTTATCGGGCAGCGCCTCGTCCGCCGCTTGTGCGAGACCTGCAAAGAAGAGGTCCAGTCAACTGACGCTCAAGCCGAAGCTATTCAGGACACTTTGAGTAACGTACTAGCAAAGTCAGAGTCCGGTAAAGCCAAGGTGGCAGAACGCACTGGTCTGGATAATTTGCCATTACTTACCGATAAAGCTTATACTTTATTTAAACCTGTAGGCTGCGAAGAGTGTAGCGATGGCTACAAAGGACGCATGGGAATATATGAGGTGTTCGAAGTCGACGATAATATAGAAAAAATTATCTCCAAAGACACTACAACATCTCAAATTACCAAGATCGCTGTCGAGCAAGGCATGATAACCATGAAGCAAGACGGCTACCTTAAAGCATTAACAGGCATAACAACTGTCGACGAGGTTGCGCGAGTGGCCTCAGCAACATAGGGTGGAGAAAAATATGGCTACGACACAACAAGTACGGATCGAAACACTGTTAGAAACAGTATTAAAAAAAGATGCTTCAGACCTTCATATTCAGTTAGCTTCTAAGCCTATGCTTCGTATTGATGGCCAACTTGTGCCAGTTGAAAACTCTACCGAATTAACAGAAGAACAAGTTGAGTCACTTATTTTCTCAGTTCTAGACGACGACCAAAAAAAGATCTTACTCAAAGATAAAGAAATTGATTTCTCTTTTGCATTTGGTGATTTGGGGCGGTTCCGCGCCAACGCCTTTCATGAACGTGGCAATTTAGCGCTTGCACTTCGACTTATTCCTAATGAAATTCGAACCATTACTGATCTTGGACTACCTAAAGTAGTCAGCGCGTTTACGGAATATGGCAGAGGCCTCGTGTTGGTGACTGGACCAACTGGCTCCGGTAAGTCAACAACATTGGCGGCCATGATCGACAAGATAAATGAAGAAAAAGCAACTCACATCATAACTATCGAAGACCCAATTGAGTATATTCATAAAAGTAAGAAGGCCTTGATTGTTCAGCGCGAACTTCATTATGACACTGTTTCTTTCGGCGAGGCGCTGCGTTCATCATTGCGGCAAGACCCTGACGTAATCCTCGTTGGCGAGATGCGAGACCTAGACACAATCTCTACTGCAATTACACTGGCAGAAACCGGACACTTGGTTTTTGCCACGCTCCACACCAACTCTGCAGCCCAAACAGTGGATCGCCTTGTTGATGTGTTCCCACCTCATCAACAGCAACAAATTCGGACCCAACTTGCTGGCATCCTCCAAGGGGTAGTCTCTCAGCGTCTCATACCGATGGTTGGTGGCGGGCGTATGGCTGCTGCCGAGATATTGGTGGCAACCTCTGCTGTTCGCAATATTATTCGAGAAGGAAAGTCACACCAACTTGAGTCAGTTATTCAAACAGGTGCAGAATATGGCATGCAATCAATGGACAAAACACTTGTTAAGTTAATTCATTCAGGAAAAATAACTTACGAAGAAGCAGTAAATTACGCAGTAGACATTGAAGAACTTGATCGACTTATGCGATCCTAGTAGTAATGCTTCCACATTGGCTCGTTCTTGGTTTTGTTTTTATTTACGGTCTTATCGCTGGTAGTTTTGCTACTGCCTGGCTATGGAGAATAAAAACAAAAGGTTCGGTTCTGCATGGCCGTTCAGTTTGTCCGAACTGTAAAATCCAGCTTAAGTGGCATAACTTAGTACCTGTTTTTAGTTATTTAGTTCAAAGGGGAAAGTGTCGAGTATGTAGTAATCGCATATCAATTCGTTACCCAATAATTGAACTTACAACTGCCGTATTATTTATTTTTGTGTTCAATAAATTTTTATTCAACCAGCCGTTTTCGTTTGAGCTAGGATTAGTGGCGATTGGCTTACTGCTGCTAGCTGTAAGTAGTATAGTTATGTTTTTTTACGACTTATTTTGGATGATTTTACCCAATCAGGCCATGGTGATTTTCGGAATCGGCGCAGGTTTATTTACACTGAGTGACTCAGTTTTTATACAAAATGATGTAAATTCGTTGTTTTTACGACTACTATGCATGGTGGTGGTTTTTGCGTTATTTTATGGGCTCTACCAAGTAAAAAACGGTAAGTACATTGGAGGCGGTGACGTTAAATTGCTTCCGTTACTGGGGTTGGTATTAGGATTTGAAAAATTCCTGTTTATGTTGTTCGCGGCTTCGCTCGCAGGCAGTGTAGTCGGGATTACAGCATTATTCGTTACTAAATCGTCCAAACCTTTTCCGTTTGGGCCATTTTTGTTGAGTAGTTTTTTTACGCTATTAATCTATGGCGACCAGATCATTCATGCCTACAACTCGTTTTTAATAGGCTATTAAAAACCGAATAATTAATTTACCGAGGTTGATAGTTTTCGTAAGCTTTTTCTAATCCCCTATCTGTTACGTGAGTGTATATTTGGGTTGTCGATATATCGCTATGGCCAAGCAGGGTCTGAACGCTTCGTATGTCAGCACCGTTTTCTAGTAGCGTAGTTGCGTAGCTATGACGCAGAGTATGTGTAGTCACATGTTTTTTAATGCCAGCTAGCGATGAGTATTTTTTTATCATTCGTTGAATGCTGCGGGGGGTCAAGCGCCTAAAGTCTCCATCCCGTGTCACTGACGCATAATTTGAGTGCTGAAGAAATGCTGGCTCTAAATTGTCTGTTCGCTGATCGTAGTAGCGCGTTACGGCATTAACTGCTCGATCATTTATAAACACCAGCCTATCTTTGCTGCCTTTTCCTCGAACGCTAAATTTTTTTGAATCAATGTCTAAGCTATCTTTATTTAAGCCTACGAGTTCGGATACTCTAAGGCCGCTTGAATATAAAACACACAATATTGCATAATCGCGTGCACCGCTAATAGTTGACTGGTCCGGCATGCTAAGAATTTTTTCAATTTCATCAGAACTTAAAAATTCAATACTTGGTCGCTTAGTTTTTCCAAGATCAATCTTGTCGCTACTAATAACCTTGACATCGATTGAGCTTAGGTAACGCAAAAAATTCCGCAGGGCTATCAAATGGTACTTTTGGGTGGATTTAGCAATATTGTCGCCAGTTTGGGTTTCGATTCGGTTCAACCACATCCGCCACTTTCGTATTGTTTTTTCATCTAGGTCCGCAACCGGTATGTCGCCAGCAAACTCATACAAACGATTTAGGTAATGTTGATAATTTTCAATCGTTTTTAAAGAAAGGTTGCGTTCAATCTCTGAATACTCCAGAAATTTATCGATAGCTTCAGACAAGTACATAGTGTAAGTATAGCTTATGTTAACCTACACTAGTCATCGTTCTGTCGCCTGAGTATAATAAGCTAGTAGTGAATATTCTTGATGCATTCATATTAGGACTCGTCCAAGGACTGGCGGAATTTATTCCAGTATCAAGTTCTGGGCACTTAATCTTATTTAATGAATTATTTAATTTGCACAGCTCGTTCCATTTTGACCTTATTCTAAATATCGGCACTTTGCTGGCTGGTTTCTTATATTTTCGTCATGATATTTATGAAATTATAACCAAATATAAAACAAATTCGATGTATAAATTACTCATGATCGCCACAATACCCGCAGTTTTATTTGGTGCCATTTTCAAAGCTACTCTCAGTGGTGACGGGGTCCGCTCTGTAGCAGTAGTTACAACAATGTTGCTTATTATAGGTGTCCTATTTATAGCAGAATCTGCATTACAAAATGGTTCAAAAAAGATCAATAGCTTAAACTCTTCGGGTGCCCTCGGCATTGGGTTTGCCCAAGCTCTTGCGCTTATTCCAGGAACCTCCCGGTCTGGCTCAACCATACTGGCGGGGCGCTTTTTAGGGCTTAGTCGTGAAGACGCCGCACGATTTAGTTTTTTACTTTCTCTGCCAATAATTGGTGGCGCGGTATTGTTTTCACTGCTCACTGATCCTATTAATCTACAGTCTATCGGTACATCAAATATTGCTATTGGCATACTGACGTCATTTACAAGCTCGCTGCTTGCAATTCACTTTATGCTGCGGTTTTTAAAAAAACACGGGCTTCGGGTGTTTGGCATCTATCGAGTTGTGCTGGCTGGCGTGTTACTATTTGTACTGTAAATTGAATATTGAGGAGCGACTACTGTGGAAAAAACATTAATATTGTTAAAACCTGACGCACTACAACGAGGTATTGTTGGTGAGATTTTATCCCGTTTTGAGCGTGCGGGCCTAAAAATTGTGGCGTGCAAAATGCTAGAACCAGATGTCGACCACTATCATGAGCATTACGAAACAATCGGCAAAGTTATTAGCCGCCGCGGGCAGCAAGTTTTTGATGACAATCTTGAATTCATGAAATCGGGTCCAGTTATCGCTGTAGTACTAGAAGGAGTAGAGGCTGTTAGTTTAGTTCGGAAAATGGTTGGCGGTACTGAGCCAAAGTCTGCAGAGCCAGGCACTATCCGTGGTGACTATGCCCACATGAGCTACGACCACGCAAACAAGAATAATGTTGGTATCCCTAACCTTATTCATGCATCTGGAGATTCTGACGAGGCAAAACTAGAGATAGCTCTATGGTTTAGTATTGATGAGCTGCACGAGTACAACACTCTTCACGAAGCTTTCACAAATGCGCAGCTAATGAAAAAAAAGAATAAATAGCCACACACCAAGCGTAGTTAGAGCACTTCAAAAGTAAAGCCACCGTAACTGGTGGCTTTACTTTTGGTACACCCGGTAGGATTCGGCCACTTCCAGCTGCCCCAAAATTTCATCTTTGAAAGCGTAGCTTTCAAGAGAAAGTTTCCTTGCGCCATGCTCCCAGCATGGCTCACCTACGAGTCGTAGGTTCGAACTAGAAGATCAACCAAGCAAAAAGCCGACACTGGGCCGGCATTTTGCTTGGTACACCCGGTAGGATTCGAACCTACGACGCCCACCTTAGGACGGTGGCGCTCTATCCACTGAGCTACGGGTGCTTAATTCACAATAGTCTCGTTTATCCTACCATCTGTTTTTCGAATTAGTCCACATAAACGTATATACTAAAGAGCATATGGAATTTGCAGGGCAATTTGATGACGAAGAAGTTTTGTTCTTCTTTAGGCAGCACCCTGTCGTTTTAAGACGACCACTATTGGCTTTTTTACTGATATTTACCGTTACTTTAAGCCCCTTAAGCTTCGACCCATTTAATAAAATTTACCAATACATAGCCGGAGCGGGGTTTATTATTAGTGTTTTGATATTTTTTTATTATTGGGTCAGCTGGTACTACAGTTTTTATATCGTTACCAATATTCGAATCATTCAAGATTTGCAAAAAGGGCTTTTCGGTAAACAACTTGTTGAAGTCGATTTAAGTAAAATTCAAAACATTAATTATGAAATTGCTGGTTTTCAGGCTAGTCTATTTAGGTTTGGCACGATTGTCATTCAGACGTTCGTGGGAGATTTGGTGATTGAGAAAGTACACGAACCTGCTAAAATTCAAAAACGTATTTCGAGTATCTTAAGAGAATATGGCGGACGACCAGGAGATTATGTAGATGAAATCAATGCTTAAAAAATTTAAAAAGAAACAATCAGACAAGGGCAAAATAGAGAATTCATTGCCAACAAATGACACGCTTGAGGATCATCGACGGCATATATTAAAAACTGGGAAAAAACATTCCCGACCCCTTACCGACACTCAACAAAAGATTGTAATTACGTCAACGATTATTGCTATTCTTACGCTGTTCTTTACTATTTGGCTTTATTTAAATGCCGTATATTCTCAAGTAAACACATCGGGCTTAGTGCAGTCAGTCTCTCAAATTATTCCAACGCCGGTTCTTAAAGTAAATGATTCATATGTCTATTACGACGAATTGCTCTTTCAGTTCAACACCGCTCAAAATGTCGCCCAAAATGAAAATAGGGAGCTAGAGGAGGAGCTAGCTCTAAGCTCGGCTTCAAATAAAGTTATTGAAGCCCAAGTAATTGAGCAAATCGCAAACGAGCAGGAGCTAACTGTTAGCGACGCCGAGATAGAAGAGGGAATTGCTGAACCAATTATACTTGCCGGTGGCGATGAAACCTTCGATGCAACCATACTCGATATCTACGGCTGGTCCAGAGATGACTTTAAGCGGGAATTTAAGCTACAGCTTTTAAAAAGTAGGGTCGTAACCAATGAACTGTATGAGTTTTCTCAGCAAGTCGATTCTTCTAACTTTGCTACGCTTGCAAATAATCTCGGCCTTACACCAAGTAGTGTTGCCGACATCGAATCTGACGACACATCCGCAGAGTTAGTTGCTGTCACTCAAAGCCTAACCCCAGACAACAGTGTTGATACTATTATCTATGGTGAGACCGGTGTGTATATTGTCATGCAGGAATCTGAAGCGTCGTATCAATATGTATACCAAACCTATGAAGAAATTGAGGCCTTTATTCAAGAGCGAACCAGCCAGGCAGAGCTACAGAGTTGTATCAACCATAATAAACTACCGCTTGAAGGCGTTAATAAAAAGTCAGTTCTAAGCTGTATTTTTTCTCGTTAGGTATACGTAGAGTGTGAAAGCATCACTATGGGGGTACTGTTAATTTTGGTGGGCCCGACCGGATATCGGTCTTGATTTCATCTGCGACCTCCTTCCTCGCTCCTCGTTAGAAAAAAATGTAAACACTTTTTTCTAACTGCGGGGCTGCGTACGCCTGAACCGGTTTCCGGTTAAGGATCCTGCCGGAGCACAACAAATAAAAAACACCTAGGTAAACCAGGTGTTTTTTATTTGGCGGGCCCGACCGGATTCGAACCGGCGATCTTCTCCGTGACAGGGAGACGTGATAGGCCTCTTCACTACGAGCCCGCATTCGTCATTTAGACTTGATAAATCGTACCAATATTTATCCCTGTAGGCAACCAAAATACCTCTGTTTGTTACATATCATCACTTGAAGTGGTAAACTAGTGAAGAATAAAATTGTAGGAGCAGGAGATTGTTTAAGGCTATTTCTAATAGTAGAAAGAAGGGGATTATTAAAAGTAATCTGAACCTTTTTTTAATTTCCGCTGCGTTGCTAGTGCTAGTTGTTTGTGCGGTATTTATAATTATTTCATATTTACGAGCTGGATCTCCGCTTAATCTGCGCTATAGCACACTTGAAGGCCCCTACGACAGAGGAGAATGGTATAGGGTGTTCCTTGTTCCAGTTTTTATGATTTTTTCTTTTCTGGCGTCCTTAAAGATTAGTTCTAAATTACTTAGCATCGATAAGCCGAATTTTGTGTCAGCGCTGCTTACAACTCAACTCTTTATTTTCTTGCTATTTTTAGTAAGTTGTCTTCAGTTTTTGAATTACTCACAGATCTAGCCACAAACCCTTTTTTATCTGTTATTCATCTGTTACAATAACGTGGATTCAAAATACAGGAGAAAATAGATGGATGACGTGACATTAAGTGTGTCTGCTCGCTCAACCAAAGGGAGTAAATTCAGACAAACCAGCCAGGACGTTCCAGGTGTAGTTTACGGAAAAGACCAAGAACCACTAACCGTGAGTGTGCCAGTTAACGTTTTGAAAAAAACATTCAACTTAGTTGGTGGTAGTAAAGTAATTGACTTAAAAATAGAAGAACAAGAGCCAATTAAGGTGTTGTTTCAAGATGTTCAGCATGACCCAGTTAGCGGTGAACCAATCCACTTTGATATGTACGCGGTGACCCTTGGTCAAAAAATGCGAACAGAAGTGCCGCTTCACTTTGAGGGTGAGCCTGCTCCTGTTGCTACCGGCGAGGCAGTGCTTGTTACTATTAAGGATATGATTGAAGTTGAGGCAAACCCACTTGATCTACCTGAAAACATTACTGTAAATCTAGAAAGCTTAACTGAAATTGGTCAAACCATATCTGTTGGCGATCTTTCTGTTGCTGGAGATGTAGAGATTATCTCTGACGCCGACGAAGCTGTTGCTAAGTTAGACGTTCCTCGAGCTGAAGAAGAGCCTGAAGAGACCGATGGCGAAGAAGAGGCTGGTGATGAGTCTGAAGAAGGTGAGTCTTCTTCAGAGGACGAGTCTACCGACAGTAGCGACTAGGTTATTTATTTAGAAACTATCAAAACGTAGCGCGGCTTTTTTGTCGTAGTTACGCAGTGATTCAGCAACCACTTTATGTAGCTGGCTTGAATATATAGTTGACTTAGGGGTGACACTAATATGTGCAACTATATTTTGGCCGAGCATATCTATTTCATCCCCCTGAAGGGTAGCCGCGGCAAGGGCTTTGTCGATGCTCCGTAGTAGTTTGTAGTAAGAAAAGTGCTCTTGTTTCCCAGAGCGCTTAATAACACGCACTTGACTAAGGTCGGGTGCTTCTTTAGTTGTAAACAGTTGCTTACACTGAGCACACGACCTTCTGCGCCATATATGGTTAAAAGTTTTTGGTTTTCGCGAATTAACAACGTTGGTCTGGTTGTGAGAGCAGTATAAGCAGTTCATGACAACATATTGACATCATACTATTATTTTTACCAGTGGAAATGTGTGGATTACTCGTGGGATAAGTGGGATCTACTACTGTTGTTTCTTGGATTTTCGGTTTAGTCGAGTCTTAATAGACGCGCTTTTGTTGCTCGTAAGTTCCTCGTAAAAAAGAGGAAAGTTAAGTAGCTTGCTGGATTTCTTTATATCATTCATAGGATAATAAATTAACATAAAAACAAATAAAACACAAGCAGAACATACATAACTAGCACAGCTGTACTAGTATGACAATGCTAGTAATAAAATCATCGTTTGTTCTTTTTTATTTCCTGCTACAATTATCCAGATACAGGATCCGTAGCTCAGTTGGCTAGAGCGCTTCATTGACGTTGAAGAGGCCAGAGGTTCAAGTCCTCTCGGATCCACCAAGCTACGACATAGATTAACCACCTATTGAGCTCGCTTATAGCTAGACTGAGCGTTATCAGATGCACAATGAGTATAATGTCCGGTGGAACCTCCTTGAAGTAGTACGACAAGGACCGAGACACGCGAAAACAGCACGTAATGGATAGTGGCTGAATAGCGTGTTATTTTTATATAAGACAGCAGTAAAGGGGAAAACAATGGGCGATAGTAGTAAAAACCTAGAAGCAATGCGACACAGTCTGGCGCATATCACGGCTGCTGCAGTTCAGAAACTATGGCCTGACGCAAAATTTGGCGTCGGACCGGTGGTAGACAATGGCTATTATTACGACATAGACCTCGGTGATATACAGATTTCCGAAGACGATTTTAAAAAAATCACCAAAGAAATGAAAAAAATTATTTCAGAAGATCAAACATTCGAAAAATTAACTATGCCAATTGACGAGGCGATTAACTGGGCGAAAGAAACAAAGCAAGACTATAAGCTAGAGTTGCTACATGATTTACAGCGAGACGGCACAACATCCGCTAAAGACATAGACAAGGAACAGCTTGGAATAGGTTCAGAAAGCAGTAAAGTTGACAACGTTTCTTTTTATAAGAATGGTGATTTTACCGACCTTTGTAGGGGGCCTCATGTTGAGTCTACTGGCATGGTTGGGGCGTTTAAACTTACTAAAGTTGCTGGAGCATATTGGCGAGGCGATGAAACCAAGTCGCAAATGCAGCGGCTGTACGGGATTGCTTTTGAAACTAAAGAGGACTTAGCTAATTTTCAAAAAGCACAAGAAGAGGCAAAGAAACGCGACCATAGAAAACTCGGTAAGGAGCTCGACTTGTTTACCTTCAGCGATCTTGTTGGGTCCGGCCTACCTCTGTTTACTCCGCGTGGAACTGTAGTTAAGAATCTACTGTCCCGCTTAAGCACTCAGCTTCGTTCGCAAATTGGCTTTAAGGAAGTATCGATCCCACACATCACTAAGCAAGACTTGTACGAAACTTCTGGCCACTGGAGTAAATTCGGCGACGAACTATTTCTTGTAAAAAGTCAGGAAACGTCCGATCAAATGGCCTTGAAGCCAATGAACTGTCCACATCATACTCAGATTTACGCCAGTAAACCGCGGAGCTATAAAGACCTGCCGATCATGTACCAGGAAAATACTGTGCAGTATAGAGACGAAAAATCAGGCGAATTACACGGTTTGTCGAGAGTGCGTTCTATTTCAATCGACGACAACCATGCGTTTGTACGCCCAGATCAGATTGAAGGTATTGCTGAAAAAATTATTACGGCTGCAGTTGAATTATATGAAGTAATAGGAATGGATCTTCGTTTCAGACTTTCCTTTAGGGATGATGCAGAGGGATATTTGGGTGATATAGAGAACTGGGAGCAGGCACAGGATCGTTTAGTTCAGCTTGCTAAGGCTAATAATCTTGACTATTTCATTGAGGAGGGCGAAGCAGCCTTTTATGGTCCAAAAATTGATTTTATTGTTTCGGATGCGCTTGGGCGGGATTGGCAAGTTGCGACTCTACAACTTGATTTCGTTCAACCGGAGCGGTTTGGTCTAGAGTATGTTGACGAAGATGGGCAAAAACAAACCCCAGTGATGATTCATACAGCACTACTTGGTTCAGCCGAGCGATTTTTGAGCGTGTATATTGAGCACACCAATGGTAAGTTCCCATTTTGGCTTGCGCCGGAACAAATACGAATCTTGACTATAAACGATGAAGTAGCAGATTATGTAGATAAAATAACATCGATACTTGACTCGGTAGCACTTATGAAGCCGCTTAAATACAATGAACTACGTTATGAAGTTGATAATCGAAGTGAGTCGCTTGGCAAGAAAATACGTGAAGCAAGAAAGCAGCGTGTGCCAATGCTATTTATCGTTGGACCGAAAGACAAAGACTCTGATGTGGTGAGTGTTCGGGTCGGCGAGAACGAAGAAGTTGTACCTCTGGCTGAGCTACGGTCATTTGTAGAAAAAGGACATGTTTAAGCAGAAGGTAATTAGTGTAGTCAATCAGATACCGTATGGTGCGGTCGCAGCGTATAGTGATGTTGCTGCGCTAGCGGGCAGCCCTGGCGCGGCGCGGGTTGTTGGGCAGATAGCCAAATATAGCTCTTCAGATGCTCCGTGGCACCGAGTCGTACGGTCAGATGGAACGTTAGCCGAGGGTTTTGCCTGGGGTGGCGCTAAAGCACAGCAACGCCTACTGGAAAGCGAAGGCGTAGCATTTTCACCCACAGGTGCAATAGTTGGCTTTGAGTCATTGAGGGGAGTGGCTACATGAAAAACAGCCACCCTTTAATCGTTATTGTTGGCGAAACCGCATCTGGAAAGTCGGGTCTTGCTCTTGAGTTAGCGGGTTTGTTTGACGGTGAAATAGTAAACGCTGATGCCTGGAATGTGTACACTGAAATGAATATAGGCACCGCTAAGCCTAGTGATGTCGAAAGATCAACAATTAAACATCATATAATAGATATAAAAAATCCCAACGACGATTATACAGTGGCAGAATTTAAAACAGATGCTCTTGAATCTATTAAGGACATTAGTAGCAGAGGTAAATTGCCGATAATGGTGGGCGGCAATGGCCTATACGTAGACAGTGTGTTGTTTGATTACAGTTTTCTACCACCAGGTGAGCCAGGTGAAAGAGAACGACTTAATAAAATGTCCATTGAAGAACTATTACAAATAATAGAGTTAAAAAAATATAGCCTCGTCGGCATTGACATAAGAAACAAGCGACGCTTGGTGCGTCTAATTGAAAATAAGGGCAAGCTTCCAGAAAAAAAAGACATGCGTAAAGACACTTTAGTTATAGGACTAAGAATTTCAAGAACAAAATTGCGCAACAATATTGAAAATAGGGTTGAGGAGATGTTTCGACGGGGTCTTAGAAAAGAAGTGGACGCGCTTGTAGCAAAATATGGGTGGGAGCCGGAGGCCATGAAAGGTATTGGCTACTATGAGTTTAAGCAGTACTACCAAGGTGAGCAAAGCATGACTAAGACTAAACAGAGAATCGTTAGTTCGACATTAAAGCTCGCGAAACGACAACGAACATGGTTCAAGAAAAACCAAAATATAGAGTGGATTGAACACAAAGAACAAGCTTTTGAGAAGGTGCGTAGTTTTTTGAACACACATTAGAAAACTTTTCTGCTACAATACTATACGTATAACAGGGAAGGTAGAATGATTGAGCAGTTGTTTGGTTCAAAGACACGCGTAAAGTTGCTTCATTTGTTCTTTTCAAATCCGAATCGGTCGTTTTACGTGCGGGAAATTACTCGGAAAATCGACGAACAAATCAATTCGGTTAGAAGAGAATTAGCAAACCTGCTATCTATTGGCCTTATTTCATCAGAGAACACCGACAACAAGCTATATTATGAAGTTGACCAGAACTATCAACACTACGCGCCGCTTAGACAGATCTTTACACACATAACTGATTCTGAACATGTTGATGATTCCGATAACTCAAAGCGGTTCCGAGAGATTGGTTCCGTTAAAAAAGTTTTCTTGCTGGGGTTTTTTGTACGAGACGACAGCGCACTAGTTGATCTTTTTATTGTAGGGGATGTTAATCAAGTTAAGCTTGATAAACTAGTTAAAGAACTAGAAAAAGAAGAAGGCAAAGAGGTACGATATACTGTCTTGGACCCTGATGATTATGAGTACAGAAAGAAGATTGGGGACAGGTTTGTTACCCAGATTCTGGAGAGCAAGAAGTCGATCATTATCGATGTAAAAAAATCATCGCCAAAAAAGACTAAACAGGTAAAACAGGAGAAAAAATAGGTATGGATTTTCAATATTTAGGCGCAAACTGTATTAAGGCAGAAATCGCAAAAGCTACTTTCATAATCGATCCTTCGCAAAATGCACAAGGTGTGACAAAAAAGCTTGTAGAAAAGTCTCACATTTTAGTTTCTGGGATGTATCCAGTTGAAAAACCAGCAGTTGACGAGACTCTGTTCTTAGATTTTCCTGGTGAGTATGAAATTGATGGGGTAGCATTAAAGGGCATTCAGACAAAGAGTCATACCGATGTTCATGAGAGCGACGCAGATAGCAATGTTATCTACACACTGCGCACTAATAGTTTGAGTCTGTGCGTAATGGGGAATCCGACCAGCGATTTAAGCGAAGAGGTTTTTGAGCAAATAGGCACTGTTGATATATTGGTCGTACCTGTTGGAGGTGGTGGATTTACCCTCGATGCTAAGGCCGCTAACAAAATAGTGAAACAAATCGAACCTTCTGCCTGTATTGTGACTCACTTTGACGAATCAAAATCATCATATGACATGCCCCAATTGAGCTATAAAGATTTCTTTGACGAAGTAGGTAGTGGCGAGCTGGTGTCTGATCAGAAACTAAAAATTAAAGCAAAAGACTTGCAGGATGGCCTACAAGTCTTTGCTTTGAAAGTATAATTTTACAGTTCGTTTAAAGAATGCCTTTTTTCTTTAAGGTTCTTATACCTTTTGCACTTACTTTTAACGTTGTCTTTTTACCATCAATAACCACCCTCTTAGTTTGAAGGTTGGGTTTCCAGATTTTTTGGGTTTTTCGCTGGGAGTTACTAACATTGTGACCAAATTGTTTGGTCTTCCCAGTTACTTCACATTTGTATGCCATAGTATTTCACCTGTTACAAGGTGAAATACTACAGTAAAAGTGGTTAAATAGTCAATGCAATATCTAATTTGAGGCAAAATGGATTCTACATTTTTATTGATAATTATCGGTTTAGGAACAATTTTATTTTCTTCGATCGTTCATGAGATTACTCACGCATTTGTTAGCGATAGGCTCGGTGATGATACGGCTCGTCATTTAGGCAGGCTTAGCTTCAACCCATTGGTCCATATTGATCCCTTTGGCTCAATTCTTTTACCATCTTTTTTATTGTTTATTAACATCATTGGAGGAGTGCCGGTACCTATATTTGGAGCGGCCAAACCAGTACCATTCAATCCGTATAGGCTTAAGTTTGGCGAATATGGGCCAGCAATAGTTGCTGTAGCCGGACCGCTTAGTAATCTACTCATGGCATTCTTAGTTGGCTTCGGCATAAGCCTTGCGGGTGTTGACGCTTCATCAATGCTGTTTGAGCTGTCTAGCTTATTTATACTCATTAACCTTGGCTTCTTTGTGTTTAACATGATTCCGTTTCCACCTCTTGACGGCTCACGGTTGCTGTATTCGTTTGCACCAGAGAGTGTTAGGCGGCTTATGGAGTCGATCGAACGCCAAGGGTTGTTTGCTATCGCGTTATTGTTAGTCTTCTTTCAAGGTCCGCTATCTCAGTTTATGAGTGAATCAATCTTTTTTCTGTATAGGCTAATGCTATAAAGCTTGGTTATAATGGAGTAGTCATCACTCCTAGCTATGTGTATATTTTCCTGAATATTCATATGTAGGGAGTTCAATATTTTGGGCAGCCGTGGTTGCCCAGTGAGAACACCCACCTGGTTCGCGCCAGGAAAAAACCGGTTGGGGGTGATGGCGTAATGCCATAGCAGCCTATAGTAGGTCTGGGGCAGCAGTCACCACATACAGTTAGCGCAAAGAGGAGCCAACATGCCGGAATCACAACATAAGCAGCCAACCATAATTGTGCGAGCTGAAATACTCCTAGAGCAGTCGCTCTTGGTAGTTAAGCGTAGTGCGGGTAAAACTCGGCCGGAAGAATGGGAGCTGCCTGGCGGAAAAATAGATGCTGGAGAGACACTAGAAGAGGCTTTGATGCGTGAACTGCGCGAAGAAGTGAACTGTTCTGTATTGCATGCTCAGTATCGGGGTAGTTTTAATTCTCTACAAGACCACGCATTAATTATTGTTTTTTCAGTAACCATCGATAGCGCGGATGACATCAAACTCAGCGAAGAACACAGTGAGTTTGCCTGGATATCGAAAGATACAGTGAGTGACTATGAATTAACTTCAGATTTTAAGACGTATATCCAAAACAGATTAAACACGAAATTTAATGATGACAATAAGTCAACGAAAGAGTCCAAAACACTCCATATTTATACCGACGGGGGATCACGTGGAAATCCTGGCCCTTCGGCGACTGGCTATGTTGTATATGACGACAACGGTACGTTGATTGATTCAGGTGGAAGCTATCTAGGCGTCACTACAAACAATCAAGCCGAGTATCAAGCCCTGCTTGAGGCAGCAAAAAAGAGCCATGAATTCTCACCAGAAAAAATTATTTTTAGCCTAGACAGCCAATTGGTTGTTAACCAAATGACCGGTAAGTATAAGATAAAAAATAAAGATCTATGGCCAGTGCATGAAGCTATTGTCGAAACGCTGCGTGGTATCGATGTTAATTACACCTATGTTCCGCGAGAGAAGAATAAAGAAGCTGACGCAATGGTAAATCAGGTTCTTGACGCAAGAAAATAGGATACAATAGATTGTAAGGCTGTAGTTTTGTCGCCCCTCGTCTTTGTGGTTAATCTCGACCATGGAGGCGAGGGGAGGAAAGTCCGGGCAGCGCATGAGCATAACAGTTGTTAACGACAACCAAGAGTAATCTTAGGGAAAGTGCCGCAGAAACAATACATCCCCTGAATACAGGAGATAAAGGTGAAAAGAGTGAGGTAAGAGCTCACAGCATGGTGTGGTGACATACCATGGTGGTAAACCCTGTTAGCTGCAAGACCAAGTCAAATGGTTGCTCGCCGCAATGACTGAAGTCGCACCGAGCTAGTTAGCAATAGCTAGCCCAGATAGATGGCAATTAAAACAGAACCCGGCTTACACGCAGCCTTGCTTTGAAACTATTATTTAGAAGTTTGTTTTACTAATTCGCTAAAAGCTTTTGGATGTGAAAAAGCAATTTGACTCAGAACTTTTCTATCAAGTTCGATGTTGCTTTGCTTAAATGCGGCCATAAGCTTTGAGTAGGTTGTGCCGTTTTCACGTGCTGCAGCGTTGATTCGTTGAATCCATAGTCGCCTAAAGTCACGTTTGCGGTTTCGTCGGTCTCGATAAGAATACTGCAATGACCGTGTGATTGCTTGTTTTGCTAATTTATACGAACGTCGTCGAGCTTTTTGCATTCCTTTTGCAGAAGCTTTTACTGATCTGTGTCGTGCTTGTTTAGTTACACCTCGTTTTATTCGCATGATTATTCTCCTAAGGCTCTCTTTATATGCTTTTCTCTAGTTGCATGAATAGGGTGTTTCTTGCCATAGGCACGTTTACGGGCTGAGCTCTTTTTGTGCAAAAAGTGGCTCTTATAAGAGTGTTCGCGAAGCAATTTACCAGTAGACGTCTTTTTAACGCGCTTCTGAGTTGATTTGTGGGTCTTAATTTTAGGCATTATTTACTCCTGATAACCATGGTCATATAGCGGCCTTGCATTGCAGGCTTCTGGTCTACATTAACCTCTGTGTCTAACTTATTAATAGCTTTTTCTAGAAGAACTTCACCAAGTTCTTTGTGAGCCATTTCACGTCCTCGAAAGAATACACTGAGTTTTACCTTGTGTCCACTCTTGAGGAAATCGTTAACTTTTCGCAATTTAACGTCTAGGTCGTGTTCACCTATTTTTAATCCAAACCGAATCTGTTTTACTTCAGAGTTTCGTTGGTTTTTTCGATTCTTTTGTTGCTCTTTGGTTTTGCGATAATTGTATTTGCCCCAATCTACAATCTTGCAAACTGGTGGCTTCGCGTTGGGGGATACCTCTACAAGGTCAAGCCCAGCGTCTTTTGCTCGTTGGAGCGCTTCTGACGTATCAATAATGCCGACTTGCGATCCATCATCAGATATAAGTCTAACTTTGTCGACTCGAATCTGCTGATTAATACGTGTTTTTTGGCTAATTATTAATACCTTTCAATTATCAGTTGAAATACTAGCAAAGAAAACAACAGGGGTCAACAGATTAGATCCTATACCAGGGCTTTCTTTAGGGCTTCTGATTCTTCTGAGGATAAGTCGTACTCTGATTTACCACTAGTAATTGGCTTTGCGTATACCCGTGTTCCTTCTCTGCCGTGGATCGTGGTTAAGATAAATCCATTGTGTTCGCTGTTTAAAATGCATAACGAAAAACTTTGGTCGCCACCTGTGTCGCGGTACGGATTGAAACGAACAAGACCAACCCGTTTGAGCGATTCGTCTAAAAGGTTTTGATTTGCCTTTTGTATTGCGGTTAAGGTGTCGGTTCGTTTTTTTAGGTCTTTCTGGCGAAGTTGATGTAATTCAAGTTTGCGAAGTAGCTTTTCAGTGTCGATATCTTCGCCAACAACACGTTGCAAACGACTATAGATAGTCGATGTTCTATAGAGTGCAGCAGCACTTACTCCTAAGCTAATCAGACAGACAATTAATAGAACAATCATCATTCAACCTCTTTAAATCGATATTGCAGGGCTTCAGCGATGTGGTTTTTGCTTATGGTACGGATATCGTCGAGATCTGCGATCGTCTGCGAGACCTTGAGTGTACGCATATAACCGCGCGCCGATAGTTTAAGTGTATCAGCTGCAGAATCTAAAAACTCTTTTGCCTCAGTATCTATAGATAGGTGTGTCTTAAGGTCTTTATTGTTCATATGGCTATTGAGTTTGGTGGTGCTATTGAACCGTTTTGATTGAATATCCCGAGCCTTTTTAACATTCGACTGCATAGTCTTTGATTCGTCAGGGCCGGATTTTCGCAATATTTTTTTGCTTGGAATGCGACCGACTTCAAGCAGAAGGTCGAATCTATCAAGTAATGGCCCTGATAACCGCGATTTATACCGCTCTATTTGGGCAGCACTACACTTACAGGCTATGTCGGGGTCTGTCAGGTATCCGCATGGACACGGGTTTTTAGTCGCAATAAGCGTAAATCGAGCGGGGAATTGTGTAGAGCCTTTAGCCCGCGATATTGTTACATGCCCATCTTCAAGCGGTTGGCGGAGTGACTCAACTACGTTCCTGCTAAATTCTGGCAATTCGTCTAAGAACAGCACCCCATGATTACTCAAGCTAACTTCACCTGGTTTTGGATCGCTGCCGCCGCCAATTAAGGAAATAGCGCTGGCAGTATGATGCGGTGCCCGAAACGGACGAGTTCGTACAACTTCGAAGTTGTTTTGAGCAGACATGCTGTGAATCATTGTAGTCTCAACTATTTCTTGTTTGTTCATAGGTGGCAGTATGCCCCCGAAGGCTCGTGCCAACATGGTTTTCCCGCTACCCGGCGGCCCATTCATTAGTACGTTGTGTCCACCGGCAGCAGCGATTTGCAAGGCGCGTTTTGCTTGGTCTTGATCGGATATTTCGCCCATGTCCAAAATTGAGGGGTCATTTAATTGCGATGAAGGCACAGATTGATTGGTTCGGAGCTTTTCTTCACCGATCAAGACTCGATAGAGTTGTTTGAGGTTTGTTGGAGCGTAAATTGAGGCATCTTTGATAAGTTGAGCTTCGGCAAGGTTTTTTGGACTTACAACAACCGTATAGCCAAGCGCATGCAGGCGCTTAACGTGGCTAAGCACCCCAAAGATCGGCCGTAGACTACCATCAAGCCCCAGTTCGCTGCAGAAAGCTAGCTTAGCGGCTGCAGACTGAGTTACTTGCCCAGAGGATATGAGAAGCGCCACTGCAATCGCTAAATCATAGCCTGTGCCGCTTTTTGGCAAGTTGGCTGGAGCAAGATTTATAGTGAATTTTTTCGCCGGTAAGTTTAAGCCACTGTTTTTTATAGCACTTCTGACTCGATCTTTCGCCTCATCAACAGATTTACTCGCTAAACCAACTATAACTATCGAGGGCAGGGAGTTTGCAGCGTCACACTCTACTTCTACTAATTCACTAGAGAATCCATAAATTGAAGCGGAGTGCACTTTGGACAACATGATAGTACATAGAATAACAGATGGTTGCCCTTATGTTTTTTAGCAGCAATAAAGATATGGCAAACAAGTCGCTATTTCGACCTATCTATACATGGTCTACCACTACAGGCATATATTGACATTTTATGATATAATTATGTTAACGGGGCTGTATTGCTTTGACGTTGAAAGTTAACATTCTAATTGGCAAGTCGTCTGATTTGGCGTTACCGAATCAACCTATAACTGCAAACACATTTGCAAGCAAGGTGCGAGCTTTTGTTGGATCATTCCAACTTAATGCTTCACCTTCATTCGCTTAAGTAAACTAAGCGACGCTGGGTTTTAAGACACCGATACAAAAATCCGGTGCTATATTTTTCGGTTAAGATTGTTTGTTCTGACAATGCAAATAATTCGAAAATCGTATGTCTAGACGAGTCGGCATTTTGGTTTTTTTAAAGCCGATCGTTGAAGGTATTAAAGAGCCTAAGCTTGTAGAGGATTAGAATGTTTTTCAAACGGACCGGGGCTCATACCCCGCAGCTCCACCACGTTGATTTCGTATTTTAAATGAATGTAAAAAGAGCGCTTCGCTGAGCGCTCTTTTTGTTCGTAAATTAAAACAACGGCTCACGAGTAGCCGTTGTTAGGTGGTATGTAACCGTTTTTGTTTTTGAGCACTATTTTTATTCAAGTGCTATATACATCTTAAATAAGCATAAGCCCCTCTGTCAATAAACATTGAACACAAAAATTATGTACATGTGGATAACTATTGTCGGCCGGAGCGTTTTATAGCTTGGTTTTTTCGACGAGCATCATCTTTTTTTTGTAGGCTTTGTCGTTTGTCATATTGTTTTTTTGGCTTGCCGATGCCGATTAATAATTTAATAAAATTGCCTTTGGTTTGGATTTTTATCGGCACGATCGAATTGCCATTTTGTTTTTTCGCTTGCAGGTTTTTTAACTCCCGGGCTTGCAATAAAAGTTTTCTATTGCGGTCTGGATCATGGTTATTTTGGGCGTTTGAAAACTCAGGAATGAACGCGCCGACCAACCATAGCTCGCCTTTATTGAAGTTGCAGTATGTGCCTTTTATAGAAGCTCGTCCGCCGCGTATTGACTTCACTTCAGTGCCAGTCAAGGCAAGACCGGCTAGCACGGTTTCTTCAATCGCGTAGTCATAATTTGCTCGTGGGTTTTTTGATAAAACTGACATAATAATAAGTAGTATAACGTTGTTGAGGTATAATTGCCTGCATGATACGACAAGATCTACAAAACATTCTCCGGGATGCGCTTAATCAGCTGGAATACACACCAGATGAAATAGAGGTGGAACTGACTGACCCTAAATTTGGGGACGCATCTACTAATGTGGCAATGAGATTGGCAGGAACAGTCGATATGCCACCGCGCGTAGTAGCTGAACAGATTGTAGATGTACTTAATTCCAATAAACCTCCATATTTGAGTGCCATCAGTGTGGCTGGCCCGGGGTTTATTAATTTTTACCTTACAGACAAAAGTTTGTTTGATAGGGCAGATGTAGGCGCTGTCTTGCAAGACCACAAGCCGTATACCGGTAAAACCTTCGTTGTTGAGTATTCTGACCCAAATCCATTCAAAGCACTTCATGCCGGTCATCTGTACACGACGCTGGTCGGTAATGCCATCGGTAACCTATATGAAACAGCAGGAGCTAAGGTCTACAGAGTGAATTTTGGCGGTGATGTGGGCTTGCACGTAGCCCGTGCGATGTGGGGAATTGTGCATCACGGGTCAGAGGGTTCAATGGATGAGGCGGCTGGCTTACAGTATTCAAAGCAATGCGTAGATTTAAGTGAGGCGGAGCGGGCTCAGATTGTGGCTGGGCACTACGTAGCGGCAACCGCAGCCTACGAAACGAACGATGTGGCTAAGAATCAGATAATTAGCTTCAATAAACGTGTGTATAAACTGCACGAAGATCAGGATAAAACCAGCGACTTCGCACAAATATACTGGATGTGGCGAGAATGGAGCTATGATTACTTTAAAACATTCTATGAAGCAATTAATGTAGCACCATTCGATAAGTACTATCCAGAAAGTGACACAACTCAATTAGGGCTTAAAACAGTCAAAGAACAATTGAAAAAAGGGGTCTACGAAGACAGCGACGGTGCTGTTGTTTTTAGAGGTGAAGATTATGGTCTGCATACACGGGTTTTCATTAACTCAGAAGGCCTACCGACATATGAAACTAAAGATGTAGGACTCTCACTCCACAAGTGGCAGGACTATAAATTTGATACTTCGGTAATTATTACTGGGAATGACATTGTTGAGTACATGAAGGTAGTTCTAAAGAGTATTGAACAGTTTAATCCCAGCCTAAGTTCACGAACTGTTCATTTAACGCACGGTCAGGTAAAGCTTGTGGGTGGTAAAAAAATGAGTTCACGGACTGGAAACGTCTTGTTAGCGCACGACGTTCTCGAAGCAGCCACAGTAGCTGCTGGCGTGAACTCTAAGAATAAAGTAGCGGCCGATGTAAAAAAAATAGCGTACAACGCTGTTAAATACGCTTTTTTAAAGCAAGCAATTGGCGGAGATATAGCCTATAGCCCGACAGAATCACTTGCCTTGACGGGTAATTCATCTGTGTATCTTCAGTACACATATGCTCGGGCACTAAGTGTGCTAGAAAAAGTGACTACCGTGGAAGATACTCCATTTGACGTTGATTTAGAACAAGCTGAGAGAAACCTCCTGCGCGTCATTAGCCAATATGGTGACACAGTTGAGGATGCAGTGAATAACGTCGCTCCGCAAGTCGTTTGTCAGTACGCATTTACACTATGTCAAACATTCAATGTTTTTTATGAAAAAAATAAAGTTGTTGGTTCAGACCGGGAAGCATTACGCGCTGAAATACTTAAAAAATTTACTCAAACAATGGACCATATATTTACTATTTTAGGACTTGAAAAACTTCGTAAACTGTAACAAAACGAAATTTTTGTACTTTTAAGGTATAAATAACAACATAGATTAGCCACAAATAACACCTCAAAAAGTATTAACAACAACAAAAATTTATAAAATTATTGACATAAGCTATATATAGTGCTAAAGTTTATTCACGATCAAATAACAAAAAAGATCGAAACAAAAAACGCTCTGAAAAGCTAATAGCTTCAAAGAGCGGTCAGTCAAAAGGGTAACAAGCGCTATGATGGGCATGAGCGGATTTGTTGCCCTTTATTTATTTACGACCTAAACTCAGAGTGTACCTATGAAACTAATCTATCTAGAACTATGTTGCGCCGCATTCTTGGCTGTGCTTATTAACACTACCGACCCTGCCGAGCAGTCTCCCTTGGTGGTATTATTCGCATTTGCTCTATTAGTGCCCGTTATTGCGTTAATTGTACGCTTGATATACCGGTTTATTGGTAGACCGATCACTGTAACGTCACGGTATTTGCGAGCAGTATGTGCAGTTGTTTTCTTGGCGTATCTTTCTCTGCAAGGGATTACATTCATTGAAGCGATAATATTCAGCACATTGTTTTTGCTAATTTGGTTTGTTAAAAAAAGAAATACCAACAGTAGTTATTGATCTATCACTTTGTTATACTTGTAGCCAATGAATCCACTACAAGAAACAAACCCGCAGCAGTTTGAAAACCAGCCCCAAAGTAGCCCCGACTCTAGTAGTCAGGAGTTAACGCCAGCGCAGCTTGGAGCTGAGCAGCAAGAGTCTACGCAAAATCCAACCCAGAATGAAAAAAAGCTCAGAACTACAAGTAATAATTCAGCGCAACCACTTAACTTGCCAGCCGTTGACGTCAGCACTGTGCAGTCGGCGACCCAAACGACGTCTGACGGCACAGGTGCTTCGGCCTCACCGTTAATCGCTGATGATGTGGATGTAATTGAGAAAGAGTGGGTCGACAGAGCCAAGGCGGTCATTAAAGCATATGAGAATGATCCTCAACTTCAAGAGAAAGAAATAAATAAACTCCAACAAAATTACCTAGAGAAACGCTATAACAAAAAAGTAACAAAACTAGATGGTTAGATAGATGCAGGGAATATTGATAGCAGTAATAGTGCTTATAGCCTTAGGCGGTTTTGCTTTTTTTGCATACAGAATTTATAGATCAACCCTCCGTGAGGCGAAGGGATTTGAGCGGCGGCTGAAAATGGTGCCTCTTCTCATCCACCTACCGCCAGCCAGCGACGACACAGAAATTGGGAGCCGTGACGTTCGTGATGTTATTGATGAGAAAATATCTCAAGCTGAAACACTTTATAATGTTATAGCTAGTACTGCTAAGAAAGGCTTTAAAAGTAATTTCTACGGCCAGCGCCATATTGCTTTTGAGGTGGTGGCTGTGAAAGGTGTTGTAAATTATTACGTTTCGGTGCCAGTCGCTATGGAGGCGGTGGTTAGGCAGGCGGTATTAAGCGCATATCCAACCGCCCACCTCGAGGAAGCGTTCGTGCACAGTGTTTTTAATAACGTTGGTAAAATAACATCAACAGTTGGAGGTGAGCTTAATTTAATTAAAGAGTACGCCTATCCGATCGCCACATTTAAAGAACTCAAACGCGATGCCATGCAGTCACTCCTTAATGCTATGGGTTCGCTCGGGGAAGAAGATGGCGCGGCCGTACAAATACTTATTCGACCGGCAAAAGCTGGCTGGGATAAAACCGTCAAAGCTAAAGCCGATAGCATCAAAAAGAATAAAGGGTCAAAGTCTGGGCTGAAGTCATTACTATCTATAAAAGACCTAACCCAAGCCTTGTGGAAGCCGCCAGAAGCAGGGGATGCAAAACCAGAAGATAAACAATTATCCTCACTCGAGCAGAGCACTGTAGAGGCTATTGAGAATAAAACTCGATCAGCAGGCTATGAAGTCTTAATCAGGGTCGTCTGTTCATCTAACACCGTTCATAGTTCGACTAATATTCTGAACAATATAATTGCAACCTTTTCGCTGTTTAATTCACAGGGATTAAACGGCTTTAAATTCACAGAAACAAAGAATATCCAGAAATTTGTAACAGCGTATATTTTACGGCTGTTCCCGCCTGAACTTAATATGAACATATTGAATGCAACAGAGTTGGCGACAATATTTCATTTACCAGATGCTCAATTTACGCCGACGTCACAATTACAACGTCAATCGTCGAAACAGGTTGATGGACCACATAATATACCTAAAGAAGGTCTGCTTATGGGCTATAACGTCTATCGCTCACTTAAGAAAGAAATACGGCTTTCTGATGATGACAGACGAAGACATATGTACATTGTTGGACAAACCGGCACGGGTAAATCGGTCTTTTTAGAAAACCTAGCACTTCAAGACATGATTAATGGCAAGGGGTTTGCATTTATCGATCCACACGGAGATTCGGTGGAAGCTTTGATCTCTATGGTGCCAAAAGAACGCACCGAAGATGTTATCTACTTTAACCCTGGTGATATGGAGTTCCCGCTTGGCTTTAACTTATTTGAGTATCAATCCGAAGAACAAAAAGACTTTTTGGTGCAAGAAACAATTAACATGCTAGAGAAGCTATATGACCCAAACAATCAAGGAATTGTTGGTCCGCGCTATCATCATATGTTTAGAAATGCCGCTCTAACTATAATGTCTGATCCCAACGGAGGGACATTCATTGATTTACCGAAACTATTTAGCGATAAGCAGTTTTTAAATAAAAAGCTCAAACACGTCAAAGACCAAACACTAATAGATTTTTGGACGAAGGAAATTCCTGGATCCGAACGATCAAATGAGTTCGGTGAGGTTAAGAGTTGGTTTGTGAGTAAGTTTGGGGCGTTTCTTTCAAATACAATGATGCGGAACATCATTGGGCAAAACAAAAGTTCATTTGATTTACGGCAAGTGATGGATGAGGGCAAGATACTGCTCGTCAACCTGTCTAAGGGCCGCGTAGGAGAGCTTAATTCCAAACTTCTTGGCATGATGTTTGTAATGAAATTTCAGGCTGCAGCAATGAGCAGGGCAGAGATCCCGCAGGAGATGCGCCGAGATTTCAGCCTTTATGTGGACGAGTTCCAAAATTTTTCAACAGAGTCGTTTGCAACCATTTTGTCTGAGGCTCGAAAGTATCGATTAAACCTTATTGTGGCCAACCAGTTTATAGGCCAACTTACGGAAGAGATTCGTGATGCTGTATTCGGAAACGTTGGTACAATTGCAACATTACGGTGTGGTGCAACAGATGCAGATTACCTGGTAAAACAATTCTCACCAGTTTTTGATAATCAAGATTTGATAAAATTACCAAACTACAATGCTGTTGTTCGCCTCATGATTTCTGGAATTCCTTCCACTCCTTTTAGCATGGAGACAATTCCGCCGCTTGGAGCACCGAATAAGGAGCTTGGAACGGCCTTAAAGCAGCTGAGCGCTGCTAAGTATGGTAAGCCTCGCGCAGTAGTTGAAAAGAGTATTTTTTCTCGGTTAGACAGTGGCCCACCAGCAGGTCGTCGGCCAATGGCTGGTTCTGGCATGCCGCCGGCTCGTCCTGATTCTAACCCAGCGCTTTCGGGCAAGCCTGCTCCAAAACCACTCGGAAAATCTAGTTTTCTTGATGAATGGCTGGCAAAGAAAAAGGCAACTCAGTCAAGCGGCGCTAGCACAGGAGGTCAGGCTACCCCAAGTGCACGTCCGCAACAACTACGACCCAACCAGGGGAGCACACCAGCAGCGTCAAAGCCACTTCAAGCAACCAACAGTATTCCAGCGGCACAGCCGTTGGCGCCAGCCCCCGAGCTCACCCCGCAAACCAAACCAGCGAGTCCAATGCCACCACCTTCGGCTTCACCAGTGCAAACATCTACATCGGGTAATTCTCAGGCTGATCCTCAAGCACAGCCCGCAGTAGAGCAGATGCACGAGCCGGTCCAAGAGGATACTACCTTAAAGATTCCTCGAGAGGCGTCCACGAGCCTGTCGAGCGATATTAAGCCTACAAACAGCCCTGACACCAATAATGAAGTTGAATCGTTGCTTGAGCGGTCTCAGAATACCAGTGAAGCATCTGGTGCTGTTGCGCCGACTAACGAAATTAGTTTCGACGAAGATGGTAACCCGATTCTTAGCTAGTTTTTCGTATATATTTATTAACCAAAAATCGCAACAAATCGATAAGAAGACCAGCTGTTGCCCCAATAGCTAGTAAGACATAAATGTAGTAATAGCTATCAATTAAGTAGCCATTTTTTCGAGAAATAATATAGATAAGGACACTGCCAACTGCTGAAAAACTAAATGCTCCAAGGAGAGCGGATGGTCGAGCAACAGTGGTGCCGATAATTTCTGATGTTCTTTCAATAGCTTTAGTGTGCACTACGTTACTGAACAGTCTCTGTGATTGCGTAAGTTGTTTGCGGGTGCTTTGCATAGTCTGAGCGAAATACTCATTTTTCTGTTTTTGTAGGTTAACCGGTTGAGAGGTTCGTTCTTTTGGAGGTGTATATTCGTTTGATTGTTTAGCAAGCTCGTGTGCCCGTGATGAGTAATCATTTTCACGGTTTGCTACTTTTTCTGCTTTCGAAGATTCAGTCTCTAGCGATCGACGAATTTTCTCTAAATTTTTCTCTGCTTCAGCTTGAGAAATTTCGAGAGCTTCTTGATTGCGAGATAATTTTTCAGACATCGTTATACTCCGTTTATTTCATGTTGTTTAATGATCGATAACTCAGTGCTAAGCAGTTTGTTGCGCTGGTACAAGAACACAGATACACCAACGACCAAGACTAACAGGCTAAATGATTGGCCGGCTCCGGTATTTGGTAAGCCTTGAATAGTTTGTTCGACTTGTTTTTCAACAGGGCAGTCAATTTTTATAGAGATGGTATTACTATAAGTGTTGTCGATCTGACAATCATACCGCAACGGATTAGATGCCACTTGATTTGTCTCAGGAATTGGATTTTTTATTTGTACGAAGAATAATTTTTCTATGGTTTCACCAGGTTCAAGTTTATCTTCTGAGGACCATGTAATCACACCGTCATTCAACTTACCCCCACCAAGAAGGCTTATTTCACTATTGTAGGCTTCTGGTTCACTGACTCGCTCACCGCTACCGCTAATGACATCGGCATACTCCAAGACGTCACTGACATACTCGTTCGGTAGTGTGTAGTCTTCGTATTCTACGTTTCCACTATTTTGCACAGTTAGTCGGTATTCGATAATTTCATCTGCACCGACAGTTTGCTGGTGCAAGCTGTCTGAGCGTGGGTCACCCGCTACAGTTCGAATAGGGTTAAAGCTGGCGAGTAGGCGAGCAGACTTCGATTGATCAATGCGTTCGTTGGGTGCTTCGATTGTTGTAATTTCTAATGAACAATCACTCTTGTTCGTTACAGTCCCATCGGAAAACCGGATCTGTACTGCAACTTGGTATGTATCGACGTCTTCGAATGACCACGTAAGATTTTGGTCAGGGCTATCTTGCACCACTTCATTGTCGACAAAATATTTAAAACGAACTGGTGTTAGAGAGTACTCCTCGAATGTCGGCTTGAATGTTATAGATACAGGTATAGTAAATTCCGAACTAGCAGATTGAGCAGCAAGGTAGAGGCAAATAGGCTCCGGTTCTGGTTCAGATTCGGGTACATTTTCTGGTTCTGGTTGTTGCGGTTCAGGCTCAGGGTCGGGTTCACGTTCTGGCCTGTGAATAGGAGTTGATGTTACTACCTCTGGAGGTATCTCCAGATCAACACAAGCCACTGGCTCGGAGTGCTCTGTATCGGAAGCGCCAGCCTGATCAATATAGTGTGCGTCCGACCTATTGCAAATAATCTCACCCTCAGCGTCTTCGATGACGTAGACTCGCAAATTACGAATAGCTTGTTCATTTGGCCCTAACGTACCAATAATCCACTCAACCTTAACTTGGTCTTGGTTGTGTTCTAAAGGGGTGCCACCTTCTGTGATGGGTGTTAATGGTCGGAGATTAGGGTTGAGTCGGTCTACGAGCTTTACATTGTAGGCAGGGCTATTGCCATTGTTAGCTACAGACAATTGAAAATTCAAAATATCGCCAGGTTCCACTGGGCCAGAAGGTGACACAATGCGCTTATCAGTTGTAATGTTGGTTTCTGGTGGTTCTCGAAAGACAATGTTTCCGCACGAATATAAAACATAGATACGACCACCGTCGATCGACAGAGCTTTGTATTTGCTTGCTTGTGTTGAGCTACTATCCCAAATATGAAGCGGTCGATGGTAGTACGATTCAGATCTTCCAGGTACCGTGAATCTTACATCGGCGCTTGGGTCTCTTGTGTTTCTGTCTCGGCCAATTGATCGGAGGTTGCGGTCATCGGGGTTATTGCAGCCTCTTGTGGCGCTTGGCTCTTCTTTAGAGCAAATATAGGTTTCTCGTGAGCTTGCGATGTCTTCTCGACTGATTCCGTAGAATTCGAAGAGTTCTTGTAGGCCTGGAGTTGCATTAGCTCCATATACTGCCGAAGTCAGGGCATCTTTTGCAGCCGATTCAGACAGGTCTTGACCCCCAGCAGTTCTTAGCCCACCGCGAATCAGGTCATTCGCATCACTGGCAATACTTGGGACAGGTGAAACCACAACAACTAAAAACTGAACCACTAGTGTTAGACCAGCAAAAATTAAACCAAGTTTTCGAGTTATATTTTCTTTTTTTAACCGTTGAATATAGAAGCCAACCTGCGACAGCAAGCTGGGGCTATATGGTAAATTGGAAACGATTTTTTTAAACATTTTTGGATGTTTTTGTATAAGTTATGTATACAGTTAAGCATAAGTAGAACTTCTTAGCAAAGAAGATACTAACTTGTTGAATCCAAAAAAAATAGGGTATAATATTCACTAATCAACCAAACAGCAACAACTTGAGTGAGGGAAAATGGCTAAAGGCTCAGATTACGGTGCGCAACAAATACAAGTTCTTGAAGGGTTAGAACCCGTTCGCAAACGACCAGGTATGTATATCGGTAGTACCGGTATTGATGGTCTACATCACATGATCAAAGAGGTAGCAGACAACGGTATCGACGAAGCGATCGCTGGTCACGCCTCGAGAGTCGAGGTGACACTTTTAGAAGACGGCGGTGTACGCGTTGCAGATGATGGCCGTGGTATACCTGTAGAAAAACATGCGAAGACAGGTGTTTCTACACTAGAAACTGTTTTAACTGTGTTGCACGCTGGCGGTAAGTTCGATGGAGATGGCTACAAAGTTTCGAGTGGTCTGCACGGTGTCGGTGTCAGTGTTGTAAATGCGCTTTCTAAAAAATTAATTGCCGAAGTTCATCGCGACGGCAGCTACTATACTCAGGAGTACCAAGCTGGTGCGCCAAAAACTAAAATTAAAAAAATTGGTCCGAGTGACAAAAACGGGACAATTATTACGTTTTGGCCAGATACCTCAATTATGGAGGATACCCCTTTTGACTATAAATGGGTTGTTGATTATCTACGCCACCAAGCGTATTTAACGAAAGCTATTCACACCCAAGTTGAAGACCAACGCACAGGTAAAAAATATGCTTTTTATTTTGACGGTGGAATCAAGTCCTATGTTAAGCACTTAAACTTTGGTAAAGACATCCTTGGCGAAGAAATCTTTTATGTCGAACGACAAGTCGAAGATGTGTCAGTTGAAATTGCACTGCAGTACACTGACGCCTTTAATGAGGTTGTAAAACCCTTTGCAAACAACGTGTTTAACCCTGATGGTGGCACTCACTTAACAGGTTTTCGTTCAGCGCTGACCCGAGTTATTAATGAATACGCGCGGAACAATAGCTTGCTTAAAGAAAAAGAAGAAAATCTATCAGGTGAAGACAGCAGAGAAGGGTTGACTGCAATAATTCTTGTAAAAATGCCCGACCCGCAGTTTGAAGGCCAGACAAAGAATAAGCTCGGCAACCCGGAAATTCGCGGATACGTAGAGCAGGTAATGAGCGAATGGTTCAGTTATTTCCTCGATGAAAATCCGAGCATCGCTAAGAAAATTATAGGTAAAGCGATTTTGGCAGCTCGAGCACGAAAAGCAGCCCGAGCAGCTCGTGATAATGTGATTCGAAAAGGTGTACTCGAGGGCACGTCGCTTCCTGGAAAGCTTGCAGACTGTAGCAGTAAAGATCCAGCCAAGTCAGAAATTTATATTGTAGAGGGTGACTCTGCTGGTGGATCAGCTAAGGTGGGACGAGATAGTACATATCAGGCAATTCTGCCATTGCGAGGTAAGGTATTGAATGTTGAACGAGCTCGCCTTGATAAGATGTTGGCCAACAATGAAATAACCAGCCTCATAAAGGCGCTCGGGGTTGGCATTGAAGAGCAATTCGACATAAACGGCTTACGTTATGACCGGATTATCATCATGACTGACGCCGACGTCGACGGAAGTCACATACGTACGTTATTACTTACATTCTTCTTTAGACATATGAAGGAAGTTGTTGAAGGTGGTCATTTATATATAGCTCAACCGCCGTTTTATCAAATTAAAGTCGGTAAAAAAGTACATTACGCATATACAGATGACGATAAAAATCGAATACTGAATCAACTGATCGAAGAGAAGAAAGAACGAAGTAAATTAGACAACGATTCACTTGATATCGACGAAGCAGATGAGGCGAGTCTGGCTAAGGCTGCCGGAGCACAGCTTCAACGCTATAAGGGTCTTGGTGAAATGAATGCTGAGCAGTTATGGGAGACAACAATGGACCCCGAAAACAGAGTGTTATTACAGGTTAAGGTTGAGGACGCTGAAAAAGCAGATGCAATATTTAATAAGTTAATGGGGACCGAAGTGCTTTTACGAAAGAACTTTATTCAGACCCACGCACGCTACGTAAAGGAATTGGATATTTAGAGTATGGCAGACGAACTACAGCAACCAGACAACGATAATCTAAGCAATCAACAACCGATCGAAGGAAGTATTGTTGAGGGCAGTACAGAGAAAACCAAATTTGGTTTGATTAAAACGAGGACGCTCGAAAATGAAATGGAAGAGAGCTACTTGCAGTATTCCATGAGTGTCATAGTTGCTCGTGCATTGCCTGACGTGCGCGATGGAATGAAGCCTGTCCACAGAAGAATTTTGTATTCGATGGGACAAAACGGCAACCGGCACAACGCAAAATATACTAAGAGCGCTAGGATCATCGGTGATGTCATGGGTAAATACCACCCGCACGGTGACAGTGCTATCTATGACTCAATGGTCCGATTAGCTCAACCATGGGCTATGCGCTACATGATGGTTGACGGTCAGGGTAACTTTGGCTCAATGGACGGTGATCCGCCAGCCGCCATGAGGTACACCGAAGCTCGAATGATGCGACCTGCTGAGGAAATGCTTGCAGATATCGATAAAGACACCGTTGATTTTAGAGATAACTTTGATGGGTCTGAGCAAGAACCAAGTGTGCTACCAGCACGACTGCCTAATTTATTGCTCAATGGCCAAATTGGTATTGCTGTTGGTATGGCAACGAACATCCCACCGCACAACCTCGGTGAGATTGTTGACGCGACGGTTGAAATTATTGATAACCCCGAAGCAAACACCGAAGATCTTTTAAAGCACGTGCAGGGACCAGACTTTCCAACAGGTGGCGTTGTGTATGGCGGCGATCCATTGCGAGCGGCCTATGCAACTGGTAAAGGTGGTATAACTATTCGTGCTGTTGCTGATATTGTTGAGCATAAATCTAAAAAAGATCGCTTTTCGATTATTGTTTCCGAAATACCGTTTGCGGTGAACAAAGCGAGTTTAATCGAAAAAATAGCCGACCTCGTTAAGGATAAAAAGATTCAAGGCATTAGTGATCTTCGAGATGAAAGCTCTCGAGGTGATGTTCGAATTGTTGTCGATCTTAAGAAAGATTCGTATCCTAAGAAAATTTTGAATCAACTCTACAAATTCACCCCTTTGCAGACGAGCTTCCATTACAATATGTTGGCATTAATCGACGGCATACAGCCACGAGTGCTTGGCTTAAAAGATATGCTGACGGAGTTCATTAAACACCGTCAAAACGTAGTGAGACGGCGTACAGAATTTGAACTCAAAAAGGCTGAAGCGCGGGCTCATGTACTCGACGGATTAAAGATAGCTCTCGATAATATCGATGAAATTATTGCAACGATTAGGGGCTCTCAAACTACTGAAGAAGCTCAAAAGAATTTGATTAAGAAATTCAAATTATCCGAAATTCAAGCCCGAGCAATTTTGGCTATGCAGCTTCGCGCCTTAGCAGGTTTGGAGCGTCAAAAGATCGAGGATGAACTTGCAGAGCTCAAGAAGCTTATTGCCGAACTTAAGAAAATACTTGGCGATGAAAAGGAAATTCTCGCCATAATTAAAGCAGAACTACTAGAAGTTAAAGAAAAATACGGTGATGAGCGACGAACTAAGATTGAAAGTTATGAGCTTGGTAAATTCAGCGAAGAACAATTAATCCCGAATGAACGAGTAGTAATTGTCGTCACTAAAGGTAACTATATTAAGCGAACGCCACTTGATGCATACAAAAAACAGAATCGTGGAGGAAAAGGTAAGCGCGGCATGACCACTAAAGAAGAAGATGTCATTGAACATCTCGTAATGGCCAACACGCACAACTACCTATTGTTCTTTACAAATAAGGGGCGAGTCTTTAGGCAAAAAGCCTATGAAGTTCCACAGGCAGGGCCAAATGCTAAGGGTCAAGCCATGGTTAATATGTTGCAGTTACATCCTGATGAGATCGTTACCGCTGTAATTAATTTAGATGCCACGGTTAAAGATTCTGGATTCTTGTTTATGACTACCGATCACGGCACAGTTAAAAAGACACCACTCTCGGCTTATGAGAACGTGCGGCAGTCTGGTCTTATTGCCATCAACTTGGTTGATGGAGATGAGCTACGCTGGATACGAGTAAGTACCGGTGAAAACGATATAATAATTACAACAAAGGATGGTCAAGCAATTCGCTTCAATGAGAAAGACGTACGACCAATGGGCCGTACCGCCCGAGGAGTTCGCGGTATCAAGTTGCGCAAGGACGACAAGGTAATTTCTATGGACATCGTGCAGGAAGAAGCTAATATCTTCATGATCAGCGAGAATGGCTATGGTAAACGAACCAAGGTAGATCACTTTACTCGTCATAGACGTGGCGGTGTTGGTATTAAAGCAGCTGTATTGAATTCTAAAACAGGTAAATTAGTATCTGTTAAATCACTCCGTCAAGCTGGAGCTAAGAATAAAGCTGATGAGGTAATTATTATTTCGAAAAACGGTCAAACAATCCGTCTTGGAATTAGTGACATATCTGAACTTGGTCGGACCACTCAAGGCGTCAGGATTATGAAGCTTAATAATGATGATAAAGTGGCTTCTACCGCCCTTGTCCGTATCGAGGACGAAGAAGACGATGAAAGCTCTGAGCAGCAGACTGACGACAAAGAAGCCGAGAAGACCCCTAAAAAAAGTTCAAACAAGACAAAAAACGCTAAAAAGGAGTAGTTAGATATGTATCAGTTTCTTGCCGCGCCAATAACAGGGTGGTTTTTAGCTCAGTTAATTAAGTTTGCTGCGGCAGCACTGCGGGGCGACGTAGATTTTGCATGGTTTTGGCGGTCTGGTGGAATGCCAAGCGCACATAGCACCACAGTTGTGGCTCTTGTTAGCACCGTAGGCTTCCTGTCAGGCTTTAGCAGCGCTGTATTTGCCGTTACCGCAACCTTTGCCGCTATTGTTATATACGACTCTGTAGGAGTGCGTCAGGCAGTCGGCAATCATTCCAAGCTGCTTGAGAAATTACGAATTAAGTCTCAGATTGATCACCGCATAAAGCAAACACTTGGCCACACCTTGCCCGAAGTTCTCGGAGGTATTGTTTTAGGAGCTGTAATCGGAATCGCCTATGCAGCAACTGCAAACAAGGTCGGAGGGTTAACAGACTTTATCTCAACACCGTTAAGCGGCGCTGAGTTTAGAATAGCTTGGGTGCTAGTCTTACTACTATTGGTAGGTGCTGCGTCATACAACGCTTTTGCTCTTCGCAACCGAAAGACCCCAACTTTTAAGCGTCTAAGAAAAACAGTTTTTTATTCAGTTATCTTACCGACAATGTTTGCCGGATTATTTATCGTACTAGCCCAACAACAGGTTAGTGCCTTTGAGTGGCGGATGTGGGTCTGGTCTACCTTGGTGTTGGTTATTGTGTTGCAAATAAGCTATTCAATACGGTTTTATTCGAAGATACCTCTGTTAGTAAAAGAAGAAAATGCACGTTTGATTAATAAAGTAAAACCAAAACGTAATAGTAAAAAACGCAAGCGTAAATAGCGTATATTCGTTGTTGTAATTACATGTTGACACACTACTGTTGAAGCTGGTAGGCTACTACTTGTCGCTTAAATTGTGTGTGAGCACGTAGAGTTTAAGCAGAATGTACGTTAAGAATTTAGTTGTGCAGCGTCTTTGTAAAAAGATAAATTATGTTAATTCAAAAGTTTTAGGAAAAAGCTTTTTATAAGTAGTTAATTCTACTTTTTTGGAGAGTTTGATCCTGGCTCAGGATGAACGCTGGCGGTATGCCTAATACATGCAAGTCGAGCGGAAACACTTCGGGTGTCGAGCGGCGGACGGGTGCGTAACGCGTTGGAATCTGCCCCAAACTGAGGGATAAGCCATCGAAAGATGGTCTAATACCGCATATGGTCTACGGATTAAAGCCTTCGGGCGGTTTGGGAGGATCCTGCGTAAGATTAGCTTGTTGGTGAGGTAATAGCTCACCAAGGCGATGATCTTTAGCTGGTCTGAGAGGATGATCAGCCACACTGGAACTGAGACACGGTCCAGACTCCTACGGGAGGCAGCAGTGGGGAATATTGGACAATGGGCGCAAGCCTG